>NZ_CP071527.1:2807500-3107500 GCF_023921225.1 Legionella lytica | reverse complement strand
GCCGGTAGCATAAGTATCAGTCCAGGGATTTTTTGAATCCAGATGTGGATCAGCTGGCATTGCAAAAGAGTAACTACCAATTTTAGTTAAATCGCTCTGGCTCAACTTACTGGGTAATACCGGTAATATCCCTCTAAATGGTACTTGAGTAGTAAAGGATGCAGTACCGGGAACGGCATACAAGTGCATGGTTCCTTTCAAGGTTTGAATTACTCCCTTGTTACTACTGCATTCATCGTTTAATAAACAATTGGCTTTATCCGCACTGCTCATATTCTTAATTTGCCAGGGATAAAGCATTATCGCAGGCTGCTTTTGTACCGATGCATTGCTATAAGTAGTTTGTGTCGTGAAATTAAAATGCGTTATTACCTGCGCATTTGCTTTGTCATATTCATAGCTAATCGTCGTATTATTAATTACGGTATATGCATATGCCTGTAATTGGCCCATCAATTGAATGGCTTCTGCATCGGATGCAGCAGGAATAGCTGCTAGAGTAAAATAGCTATCCGTATCATTCGTATTGATTAATGTTGCAGGAACAATAGTTCCGCTTCCTCCTTGATTGGTGGGAACAATTACTACACCAGAGGCAGTTTTCCAGCTGCTAGCTGCCTTATTAGGATTAGAATAATAGGCGTAGTAATGATAGTTCCCCTCGGAAGCATTCTTAGTTTTAAATAGACTCGCTCCATTTTGCTGTGCCAGGAGTTTCGCCTCTTGGGAGTTATTGAATTGCAAATAAGAAATAGCTTGCCGGTTTTTCTTTTCAACAAAGATAAAAGGCGAGCCTTCAATAATATTCGCTGTTAATAAGGGCGTATTATTAGTGGCCCATTGTGCTTTGACCATCCAGTCTGAATAATCAGAAACCAAAGGGGCGGTGCCTTTTAAATCCCCTGTGGTCACGGTAATGTCTAGAGTATTGGTATAACCTCTGTCTATATGTGCCGTATCCACATTCGCTTTTTGTAATGGAATTCCCATGGCAATACCTTGATCGCTTAAACCCACAGTAAGAGGATTAGGAATCAAAAGTAATGGTGATAAATAATCACTGTCTTGAATTTGTCCGCTAGGTTTATCAACGGCAAGTAAAGGCGTCCACCACATACCTGTAGTTGGAGGTTTATTAGCCAATCCAAATTGACTGCCTCTAAATAACATTTTTAAAGTGGAATAATTATTGATTAGTGGGTAACCAGCATCTTTTGAAACCCGAGAAGGATAGGTTTGTGCTAATTTAGAAATTTGCTGATTGTCATAATATATTCCTTGGCCTAAAGCAGTTTCTGCCTGCGCCATATTGATCTGCGTAAATATAGTCAAGGTTATATATGAGCAGTATTTTTTAACATGATTAAAGAAACACCGATGCTCCGTCATAAATTATCTCTCCGTCTTTATTTTAGTGGAACTTTTAACTTTAGTACGCATAAAAATTATTACAAGTAATATTTTAAAAAAAATGAAGGACTTGCGAAAACGCTAAGGAGATAATACTGCGTAGTTTCCAGTCCCGTGCTCAATTTAATGGGGTTCGGCGGGGATTATTTCTAGTTCGACGCAATTGCCTTCTTGTTCACCAGTCGAGTTTCTTGTGCTACTGAAAAAGGAAAACATTTTGTACCATAGACTAGGAGGCGTAGGTTCTTGATAGCGATCGACTAAATTAAAATGCTTTATTGCATGCTGTTCGGCTAGATAGGGGAATGAATCTTTGGGTGCTTTGGGTGGTAATGCTGGAGATGGGACTTGGTAATATCGTTCGGCAGCCGTGGCCGTTAGTGCTTGTATTTTAGTTAGTAGAGAAAGCTCTTCCACTTCAATATACGCGGTAGGGACCATACTCCTTAGCGTGGCCAAGTCCTCAATCAGCGTTTGCAGGCGCAAATAAAGCTTACTGAATTCCTCTATGCTATGGCTAAATTGTTCCGCATAATTTTTGCTTAGCTGTTCTATACTGTATTGCTCTACGCCTTTACCGAGAAGTTGATGATAAATGTAGCTTAGCTTAGGTGTTATCGGGGAATTGGGTAATTGTTTGTAAGCTGTATTATTGATTATTTCGTCGAGCATTGCTTGCGGACTGTTTTCCAGATGATTTAATTGGGTCAAAATTGCAGTAAAGAAATGCTGGAGCCTATCGTCTACGGACTCTTGTAGACAATTAAATTCCTTTTCTAATTCTTGAGCATGTAAAACTAAAGTACTGTTGATGTTGACGAAGCACAAGTTCATCAAGGCGGCGCAAAACTGTTGCATGATTAGATGGTTCGCACTGGGTAGGGTTGCGAATTTATTAAGAATAGCCAGTAGCGCTTGATAAAGTTCGGTTTTTTCTTGCTTGCGGTTAGCATCCCAGTAGTGGGTTAAATATTGTTGGCTCACTAATTGGATGACGATACCAAAGGTTTCTAATATCCTGCCTCGAGTCAATTCTGATTGCAAAATAGAGGGTTCGTCATTGACGAGATTGATGATGTTTTTTTCTAAAACCGCTCCGGCGGTATTAAGCATTTCAATTAGATTCGTTTTGTTATTATCAAGACCAAATAAGTTAAAAAAATAGGCCTGTATTAGTAAAGCATGCTCTTCGTTGACATAACCGGTGTAGGCGGTAAAGTAATCATCAAAGAGCGCGTAGCGATGGCCTTGATAGAGCATCATGCGCTGTTTGTTATGGCCCATGAAGGAGTAGTGGGTGGCATTGTAGGCTTCGTAGCCTGTTTGATTTTCTTGTATTTTATTATATAGCATGCGCAAAATAGCAGGAAAATCGAGATTCGCTAAATTGATATTTTGTGCTTCCTCGCCAGCTTCCATATACTTTTTACCTAAGGCGCTGTGTTGAAAGAATATTTGTTTGCCATCATTAAAACTCACGTTGTGTTGGGTTAAAAAGTGAATTATTTTGTAAATCATTAATTTTTGCACGTGGGTGGTTTTGTAGCCTTGTGGAGCTACTATGATGTCTTGTTGCGAGCCATTATTTCCGCTGGAGCCGGTACCATGGTGTCCAGGCATGGAATAAAAAGCAAAACGTTGTTTTTCTGGATCGGCTAAACTTGGAAATACTGGCGTAAATCCTCTGTCTGAATGTTCATTGCTATAATAGATGAATTCGCTGTGCTTTATGAGTGCTGGAAGGACAAAAAATCGCTCGTCATACCAGGTAATCGGAAAGCAATCGCCAGGAACTGGATCAACGGCGAATAAGCTTAAAGATATATCACCTATGTTGCTTTTTAAGCTATTAAACCAGGATTCTTGTTCTGTCTGAGCGATTAGATTGATTTGTGCTTTTAAGGGTTCGATGATATCGGGAGTATTATTGGCTGGTGGGCCCTTACGCCGTTTACTTTGTTGTTCGCTGAGATTTTTTAATACCTCGTTAAAGCTAGCGCAGCTACCTATTATGGCGAGGATACTTTCTAATTCATGCGCGATTAAAATAGCTTCTATTGCTCCTCTGCTATGGGCCAATAGATTGATTTTTATTTGCCCGCGGCTCACGGCATTTAATATGGCTGCTAATCCATGGGCAATTTTTTCCCCGACATTGGAGCCATCGGTTTTGGGGCCATTAATTACGGTAATTTCGTCTGCTTGCAAGGCGTAGGGATTTTTGGCATCTGTCTTCGTGCTTCGTTTCGCTGCCGGGGCTTTTATTAATGAAGAGAGAATGCTTAGGGTTTCACCTTTAGGATAATCGGATACCTTAGCACCTTTGGTATAGGGAGTGCGTTTCGCTATTTTCTTTAGCTCTGGATAATACTCTGTATTGGTGCCGAGCAGGGTCAATGTTAATGGTTGTTTTTCAATTTTACCGTCCATAGTAGTACCATTTTGTGATGTTACAGAACATTATTGATAGCATTGAACGATAAAATAAACAAGCCTCGAATCGAGTGGTAGTGCGGGGCTTAGTTTATAAGTATTTTTTCGTTTATTATCTGTTAAAGAAATAACTCACATGACTATAAATACTAAAAAAGCCAGACATTGCAGCTGCTTTAAAAATTTGGTTTTAAATTATGATAGAGGAAGACAAAAGCCTTGAGGTATGTCTTTTGGTAATAGATAACTTTTAAACTCTATTACCAAAAGATGGGTGCATTAGGACTAAATTTGTTTACCAGCGTTTTGCAATGGTCAAATCTGTTTCCAGAGTTTTCGCTGGCACCTGAAATGTTTCAGCTAATGTATGGATTGTTAGTACGTCTAATTTTTTCTCATCCACCATTTCGTCATTGACCAAATTCGACATTTTGATTTTCTCAGCCTTAATACTGGAAACGATAGGAAGTTTTGTATTTCTAGTGAACGACGTATTAAGAGCGCTTGTTTGTGGTGATAAAGTGCGATTCGTACTTGGAGGAGTTGTAAAGAATAGTGGCGAATTCGCATTGTTATAAAGGCTTGGGGTCACCTCGGATGCAGGGGAATAAACAGAGCTGGTCGTATAAGTAGACTGTATTATTGTTGGCATTGTGGATTGAGACGAACGTTTCTTTGATTTATATACGGGTTCCGCATCGCCTAAATTTTTGTCCTTACCAACTTTGAAGTGAAATTGATATTTCATTACGGAGGGATCATTATCTAAGTTTCTGGGGGGCGGCGTCAATTTAAAGACAAATTGATTTTTGCTCATTGGATCATTATTGGTTTTTACATTTTGACGTGGAACATTATTTTTGGGCATGATGCACCTTGTTAATGAATTTTGTTTAAAGGGCGATCATTATGTAGGTCTATGTCCATTATTTCAATGGGATTAAAATTGAATACATCAAAAAACGTGTATTGCTGGAGTCATTAGTACAAGGCCATTTTTTCCTGCCTCTTAAACTAAGAAGCAGGAAAACGAGAAAGACAAAAATTATGTTCTCTTAGTCACTAATCGGTCATTAATAATCGTTAGTTCACCAAATCGGTTACGAACAACATTTTTATCACCAATTTTCTCTTCGAGATGGCCTGCTTCAATGATTCCGTGCCCCTCTCTTACATCCGTATACCAAATGTTCACGGGATAATGCATATTTGAGTTGGTTGTTGGATTTTGAATGTCTTGGGCTATCGCTTTTGATAAGAATTGAATTCCTGTTTGCATTGCCTGACGAGCTTTGGCAGCATTATTATCAGCCCAATGTTTAATGGCTTCGTTAATTGGTAGGGGAGCGAGTTTTTCAAAGTATTGGAATTTATTTTGGTAGATTAAAGTCGGTCTTGGGACACCTTTTTTATATATTTCCACATCCGCAGCCATCATGAGTGTATCTAGGGTATTATGGGAAAGTTTATAAGATAAACCAACATAGACCAATGCATCACCTTTAGACTCGTTGATAAGTATATTTTTCTTGGCTAAAGAAACCTCTCCATCAACTTTGCCTTTATTGAAATGTAACCATTTTATGGTTTTTAATTCTTTAGAAAGTTGCTGATTCATTTGTTGATTAAAATCTACGCCGACAAGGTTCTTATGAATTGGGTCAAAACGTTTTTCCGCTTTTTTATTTTCACTATGAACAACGGCACCGTTTATCACTGCGGCAGCAATAATTCCGGGAGCTCCAAATGCACCACCATAAGCGGCCGAGGGAGAAGCCATTGGCTCTACTTCTAGTGTTTTTTGATTTGTTGCCAATATTTCATTAGCTTGGTGGATGGTGTGTTGTTGATTCACATCAAGTGGAACACGACCAATAGATGTACATGCGGTTAAAGAAAGGGATGTGAGTAATGCAATACATGCTTGAGGCACTAGCCTTGTAATTTTTTCCATAATAATATCCTTGATATTGTTGGGCTTATTTGTTTTTTTCCATTGCGCCGGGGCATTCTATCTATATTTTAAAAATATGCAATAGTGCAAAATCAATGGCTGAAATATCTGAATAATACAAATTTTGTGCAAGTTGTGATTTGGGAGTTGGAGGAGGATTGGTGTATTTTGGGCAAAGAAGCATTATTAGTGGATATATAATGGGATTAAAAGTCCGTCTCGTTGAACCTCAGAGCCATTAGGCTAGAGGCCAATGATGATGTTGTATTTAAACGATACAACATCATTAAATTAAGCTAAATTACTAGATTAATATCTTGAGTTGCATCATCAGTACTCATTACTTTGGCTTTAGTCTCGGGTGGGGCTAATAACTTTCTTATGTCGTTTTGTAACGTTTTATACTCTGGTCTTAGTTTTACTAAGATATCAAACTTGGCATGCAGATCTAAATAGTTTTGGCGTTCCTCTTGATTTAAGGGAAGTTGGCTATCCATTAGTTTTTTTGCTACAGGTGCTATCTGCTGTTCAAGTTTATAAATTTCTTCTAACTCCTTTTGTGAATAAGATGTTAATTTATTTACCCGTGGTGTGCTTGGTTCGCTTCGAGAGGGTTTTTTAGCTAAAAAACCAAAAATGCTAGTTCTTCTTTGCAGTGTTTCCTGGCTAGTGAGCGTGTTGTGCATGTTCATAATATTTTTGTAAATCCATTTGGCAATTATGGCAATATTATTATCATTAGCTTGAATAGGGACAGGCAACTTTTTGCTGCCATGCCATTTGTGGGCTCCTTTTTCATAATCAGATTCGTAACGCTCACATTGTCTAATTCCTTCTGTTCCCACGGCATTATAAACTATGGAGCTCAAAACCTTATTAAATCCATCAAGTAAGCAAACTTGTTTTTGTTGAAGCTTTAAAAATAATTCCACAGGATCTTTTATTTCGCTCTCTTCGTCTTTAGTTATTGGTTGAGACAGCGTATTGGTTCTTTTGTGGGTATCATTGAAAAAGCTATCTTTATCAATTTCACGCCCGAATATGGGTTTTTTCAGCCTAACTTCGGAATGTAGAAGGCTTTCGATTTCATTAATAAGTTGTTCTATATTGCTGTTTTTGATATCAGAAATAGCTGTTTCAGAGCGATTAAGTGGTAAAGGGCAATTGTCTCGAAGGCAGCCATTCCATAGTTCCAGAAGATCCTGGTAAGCTTGTTTTAAGATTTGCGTCGTTTCTAATTGTAGCTGATGGATTTCTTTTACTAATTGTTTTCTTGTTTCAGTAGGGGCATTTTTAATTCGAATAAGGTCTTTGATGGATCTTATTTCGGCTTGCTGCTTTTTTATTGCAGATTGGCTTAACGAATCTTGAGTTTTCGTAATTTTAGCTTGCTCTATTAATTCTTGCTCAAGCTGTTTTATATCTAGGGTTGAGATATCTCTATTTAAAACATCCCATATGCGGTCTTCTTCTTCTAAAAAAGGAAGAACTTGGCGCATTTTCATTATATAGGGAAGTAGTTTTTCAAGAAAATATAAGGCCTCCGGTATATAACGGGCTGATGAAGCTTGAAAACCTGCTCGTTTCGACGGATCTTTGGTTGTGAGCCATTCTTCTATAGTGTGGGAAGAACCTTTTAGAGTAATACGATCGGAAAATGCATCGCTAACGTAATTAATCTGTGCAATAGAGTTGAAACTAACTCGATATTTTTCGAGCAGGCTTGCATTTTGATCACTTAATGATTCTGTATTTTTCTTCGACGAACTCTCGGGCACAATACTTTTCTCTTTTGGTTAAAAAATAAGTTTATTGGTTCTATGTTACATAAAAAGCGCATAAAACAACAGTTGATATGTAACGAGAGTGTATAAATTGTTCGTTTAGGTTGTTTTCATTCCAAGTTATCAGCCGTATTATTCAAATTGTTTTGACCAGGAAATGGCAAAAAACAAGCAAAGGTATTAGATATTATCTATGTTGTTCTTTAATTGCCACTATTATAGAGTGGGCGCTATCTATTTTTAAATGGATTTTTACTTATTTAACAGAGACATACATATGGCACCTCAAAATACCCAACCTAAGCTAGGGCTTGGTAATTTGCAACAAGGCTTAACATTTCTTAGAAATATCCCTACAGAACAACTTTATCGTTTGTATGTTGATGGATGCAAATTGAAAGATGAACAAGGACCTCTGCAGTATGACCGGCGTTATGAAAATGACAACGGGAAAATTCATAATGAAAATGAAATATTGAAAGCATTGCAAGGTTTGCTTGCCTCTATCCAGCATGGTATCTGTCCAGGCCAGGAGCCCTTAAGAATTCCTAATGACTTGCTTAAAAAGATCCATTTTCGGACCATGCATAAAAATGATGGGTTTTATGATGTAACATACGCCGGTTGTATGGTTGGTTCAGCGGGTTTTAGCATAAGTAGAAATAATTTTTCCCACGATGGCTTAAAACAATTATTACAACGAAGTGCCGATCCAAAAGAAACTGCTTATCGTTCTAGTTTAGATTTGAACTCGGGAATACTTTGCTTTAGCAATAAAGAGGATTGTATTAATCAATCGTATACTGAACAAGAAATAGAGCTATTTTACACGACGGTTTATACTTACGGTGGTTTTTTTGAAACGTCGGGTGACTGGGAAATAGAGGAAAATGACTATGCTCAGATTATGGCAGAATATACCAAGAACTTTATTGAACGGTTTGAAACCGTTAAGAATAAAGGTGATATAGATGAAGTGAACTTTTTTTTAATGTGTCTGCTACGGGTACGGTATCTCAGGTGAGTATAACCCTATGTCTGAATGGTAAAGGGCCCTTATCGTGCCAAAACTATGAGGTTTCCGCTCTATCCTTAAGCATCCGTACTACAATACCTAATCGTGTATATCCCGCAGCGGGTATCAAGGTGAATACCCCGGGTTACTCCTTGACTGGATGTACACCAAATAAGAATGGATATTGTTTATTCTCTGTTAACAATACAGTGCCTACAAAAATAACGCTGACTAACTCCGTAAATCAAACAACATTGATATCAAATAAGACCTCCTTAGCGCTCTCAGTTAAGTGTCCGTTAGGAGCAATTGGTTGTGTCTATGTAAATGAGGCATTAACAGGTCAATCCAGAACACTAACAGTTACTAACAATGGATTAATTTCCGCCACAAATGTGTCGGTTACATCCTTTGGGCTTCCAGCAGGAACCGCCATTACCGCGTCAACATGTAGTGGCACATTAGGGCCTGCAAACTCGTGTAGCATAACGATTACACCCGGTAATACAGCAAGCTCTGCGTGCACCACGGGCACTGTTCCAGTTGATGCTATCCTCACGGTAAAGGGTAGTAATACGAACGAAAGCCAAATTAAAATAGCAGTACTTAGTTATGGCTGTATTTATCAAGGCGGGTATGTGTATGCAATTGATGATACAACTATAAGCTCAGGAAGTGTGGGGGGTAAGGTTACCGCACTTATCGACCAGGTCTCGCCAAATACCGGCATCCTCTGGAGTTCAGATAGTTCCGGTAATTATGATAATGGAGTAAGCATTTGGGGAATTGATGATGCCTCAACGGCTGATGCTCCAAGTCCTAATGAAAGCTCCAGCCCACCTGCGACCTTATATCCTGGGCAATCCAATTGCAATGGCATTACAGATGGCTCTTGCAATACCAATAATATTTATACTTATTACAGTAATTTTGCCATTTCTATTCCTCCGTTATCAAGTTATGCCGCGGGTCGTTGTAAACAAGAAATTAATGGGTATTCAGATTGGTATTTACCTTCTATTTGCGATATGGGACCTGATTCTGGCGCCCTGATTTGCCCATCTCCGGCGCTACAAAACATGGTTGATAATTTACCCATACTCATTGATAACTGTGCCGGCTCGAAGTGCTTAGTCGGAGATCATTGGAGTTCTACAGAGCAATCAGGCAACCCGAGTGATAATGCTTGGTCCGAATGTTTTGCCGCTGGAGGCAATAGTGAGCAATGCATTGATCTTAAGAGCGAGCTTTTAGGCGTTCGATGTTCGCGAACATTGACTTTATAGAGCCCCTAAGGGTATTTAAAAATGTAGAAGAAGCGGGGTTGTTATGCAGTTGAGTAACCAACTCTGTTTCTGCCAATATGTTTACATACCAATCATGTAAATTTAAAATGTGCTTAATTTCGTTTTAGATAATTACTTATGTATTCAAAACTTCAAGTGGTACCCCCAGATATTTTTTTTAAATCCAAGAATAGTGAAGTGAACCAAAAAATACCTTCACGAGATCCGGGGGTACTTAGCAAAATGCGCGGGTTACTCAATAGTCAGCGGATTAAATTATTATTTGACTATTATGATGTGGAGGTTTTGTTACAAGAGGGGTGTTTACGGGTTACCAATTTAAATTCAAGGGGGATCATGCGGACCTGTGCTATGGTTCATTTTACTTCATCAATCCCTGCTTGGTTTCAAGGCACGCATGATAAAATTTATCATGGTGGTTCTATTGGCCAAACCATTAAAGATGATAAGTTTTTTTTAACCAAAAAAGATTCTTTTTTAGGTGTTACAGAATTACCTGAATTTGTTAAGCTCAAGATGAATACAGAAGAAAACTCTGCTGCGGTCCACATCTATCAACTTGCTGTGAGCCATCCCGAAACCTCCGAATCGATCATGTATTGCACTATTACAGAAGTTCATAGTCCTCAGTATTTAACTCTTGGCGATTTACTCTATTTAACTCCAGTTACGCTATCTCTGCCTTATGTAATTACAAAAGAG
This sequence comes from Legionella lytica, assembly GCF_023921225.1. Taxonomy (NCBI): domain Bacteria; kingdom Pseudomonadati; phylum Pseudomonadota; class Gammaproteobacteria; order Legionellales; family Legionellaceae; genus Legionella; species Legionella lytica. The sequence goes on along the minus strand of NZ_CP071527.1, from coordinate 3,096,895 downwards.
GTCCAGCAATGTTTAGACGAGTTCAATGGGTTAGATGAATTACTGAAACAAAGAGTTAATATTCTTAAATAAAAGAGATAGAAGCTAATTTCAAATTTTAGATTATATCCATGGCGCTGACTTTGATTTGGCTTTGCAGAAATCAAACGTGGCGCTTATTTTTATCTTCCAATAACATAGCTAAAAATAAGCATATCCATTACCATGATTCGACAAAAAACCCTTGGCAACGCTGGATAAAAAATAGGTTTTTTGAATATTGATAATTATTTTGAAAAGTTATTTGCTTTTATTAGTGACTGCGAAATTAATGGGTTTATGAACGCCAAGCAAGTGGCTATCCCCAAGTCAATCGCGATCCCTCTTTGTTACTTAATCATGTAGTTTTGTAGCCTTGATGTAGCGTTAGCACAATCAAGGCTTTTCTGCCCAATCATGCATAATAAAAACAAGAGCTTATTGCTGCCCAGTATGTGATCACCTTGAAAATAACGAGATGACAACAGCTATTTTTTTCTCCGGATTTTACATCAATGGAAGTATTTTGATCCTATGTGATCATTTAGTTCTATACTTAGATTACATGTTTTATTAGGCCCACTCTTATGTATAGGTTAGAAACTAAAAATCATAACATTCTTGCTGATTAGTAAGACTATTTTAGTGAGTAAGAGAGATCTATGGTCAAGAAACACATAGAACATTGCATCAGTCCACCAGGTCAACATGACTCCTCGGCATGCGGAGTAGGTCTAATTGTTCATTTTTCAAAAGATGGTTCATTGATAAATAGTCATGACTTAGTCAAAGAAGGTCTAGATGTATTAACCAGTTTTAGCTACCGCTCAGGCTATAACTTAGCAACGCAAGAGAGTGATGGTTCTGGTATACGCCTCTATGGGTTGTCGTCTCTTTTTTTTAATAAACTACTGAAAAATGGAGATTTTTCAGTAGGAGAAGCACGCGATTTATTAGTAAATCTAAAAGATAAATATTATGCCATGGGGCAGTTTTTTCTCCCTCAGGATCCACAGCAATTCACCAAGGCAACAAAGCTTATTGATATTTGTGCTAAAAATCACGGCCTTAAAATCATTGGTTGGCGTAATTTAGATAAATCAATGAATTTAAGCGTATTATCTGAGCGTGCGCGAACTAAAAAGCCAGCTATCTGGCAAATTATTCTAATAGCCAATACCCCGATACCTTCGGAGTTACACGAATTTACTCTTATTAAATTGAACCAAGCGATTTACTATCACGCGCGTGAACAACAAGTTCCGCTCAATATTGTCAGCTTAAGTAGCGAAAAAATTGTCTATAAAGGAATGATACCTTCCCCCCTATTGGGAGAGGTCTACCTCGATTTGCGTGATCCGGATTTTACGGCTCATGCCTGTGATGTGCATGCGCGGTTTGCTACGAATACTAGTCCACAATGGTCTAATGCGCAGCCTTGCCCTAATTTTACCTCTCATAATGGTGAATTAAATTCTGCATTTAGTAATGCCAAACAAATGACTTATGAGTTAAATGCGCAACAATTCAAGGGCATTTATCCCAATGAGACGCTGTCTGACTCGATGCAATTAGATGCTGATTTGGCCAATCAAATTGTGATGAAACAAATCCCTTTAGATGAGGCAGTAGTTCGACTTTTGGCGCCGGATCAAGGTGGGTTTTCTGATGAAATTAGCGCCATGCTAAAATATTGGGCTTTGGAACGAACCTCATACAATGGTCCTGCCTTTATCGTTGCTGGTTTTTGCGGAAACTTTATTGCAAAACTAGATAGCATGGGGCTTCGACCATCGCGCTGGGCTTTAGTTGAAGACCGACAAGGCCGCCATCGCCTGTATGCAGCTTCAGATGATTTCATTAACGTTGAAGAAGGTGTTTTGCTCAGAAAAGGACATCTTGAGCCGGGTGGGATGTTATTATTAACCGCTGAAGGGCAACTGTTACAAACCCAGGAAATCCTGGAGTATATTGCCGCACGTTATCACCAAAATCGCCCAGATTATTTTCAGCAGCAAGTGCAAAAAATAGTATTCCCTCTTTCTCCAAGGGAGCATGTTGTTGCAATAGAACATTACTTAAAAACTCCGACTGGCTCAGATTTAGAGCGTATTTTGTATGCAGCTGGCTGGGATTATGAAACCGAAGATCAAGTGGTGCGGGTTATGGCGGAAACTGGTTGCGAGCGCACTGCCGCCATGGGGGATGATACCAATATCTTATACACCCATGCCTTACCCCCTCACATCTCCTATTTTTTCCATCAATTATTTGCTCAAGTGTCCGCACCACCCTTAGATTCCATTAAAGAGCGTTCGCGCTTTTCTCTAAGCACCTTCATTGGTGGCTGGGGCGATGCTACAGTGCCTTCGCAATTCATTGAACTTTCTTCTCCTATTTTAAACGTGGATGAATTGACTCATATTGAGCATCACCCTCAGGTTAATTCACAAGTTATTGATACCAGCTTTGCTGTGTACTTTGGACAAACCTCGTTCACCCTGGAACAGGCGAATGAGCTTTTAAGGACCGCCATCCAAACTTTATTACAGCATGTAGAAGAAGTAATTTATGAGCGCAAAATAACAAATTTAATCTTAAGTGATCGTCACGCAGGCCCACAACGAGCCGTTATTCCCGATTTGATTGCAGTTGCAGTAATAAGGAAGTTTCTCGAGAGAAAGCATTTGGATTTTAACGTATCAATTACTATTGATTCCTACCAAATCACCGGTCCTCATCAAGTTTCTACTTTATTAGCTCTTGGTGCAAAGGCAGTCTATCCCCGTGGCGCTTATGCCAAAATACAAGCCCTTTTTCCTGATAACCCTTATGTCTATTGTGCTAATTATGGTGAGGCACTGCAAAAATGTTTGCTCAAAACGATGGGGAAAATGGGGATTACGGATGTGAATAATTACATCAATGGCTCATTGATTGCTGCATTAGGGTTGGATTTGAGCCCCATGACTGATGAAGGTGACTCCTTAAGCTTATCTGCTATTTTTACAAAAATTTATTCGCCGTTAAAGGGCGTGAGTCTCGGGCAGGTTGCTCAAGGGGTTTTAATCAGGCATCAGCAAGCCAATAATCCCGATCAGGATTTTATTCTTCTACCGCGCTCAGGCTATTATATGCCAGAAAAAAATGGCGTAAAACATGGGTTTGGTCCGCAAATAGTTAATGCTTTTACCGCATGGATGAACGAAGAAAATCTAGCTGCTAGCATGTATCAAATGCATCTAAGCCTGCATCAAAAAGGATATCCTGATTTCATTGCCGATGTGTCTTCCTTTTCTGTAACGGCAGGTTTTCTCGACCCTCGCTTTAAAGACAAAGAGGGATTTTATCCTATAGATTATTTGGAGCAATTTAAGCCCTCCGCAGCATTTAAAAAATTTACCCAAGCAGTACAGAGCTATCAATATGAAAATCCTACGTCATTACGTGATTATTTTAAAATTGAAGCTGGAGGAGGAAGCGATAAAATGCAAGACCATGAGCTGCCAATCCAAAGCCAGCAAGAAATTCGTAGCTTATTGTACGCAGGCAGCATGAGCCAGGGAGCATTAACAGTCACCGATCCGACAAACCCGGGTAAACTCGGAGCTCATGAAACCCTAACCCGTGGCATGAATGCTGTGGGAGCAAAATCAGCTTCAGGGGAAGGTGGTGAAGCCCCCCATGATCTGCGCTGTTCATTAACCTCGACTCGTAGTAAACAGTTTGCTTCAGGACGTTTTGGTGTGAGTGCCGCGCAAATTCTCAGTGCTGAAGAAATAGAAATTAAAATTGCCCAGGGGGCTAAACCTGGTGAAGGGGGCGAATTACCAGGAACTAAAGTTTCTATACGATTTGCAGCACAGCGAGGTGGGCTTCCACACCTTAGTTTTATTAGTCCACCACCACACCATGACATTTACTCCATCGAAGATTTAGAGCAACTCATTTATGACTTGAAATCAGTAAAGAATGACCTCAAAGTGGCTGTTAAGTTAGTGGCTTCACAAGGAATTGGTGCGATTGCCATCGGTGTTGCTAAAGCGGGAGCAGATATTATTAATATTGCCGGAAACTCTGGTGGCACTGGAGCGGCACAACAGTCCAGCATCAAACATGCTGGATTTCCTGCAGAATTGGGGCTGGCCGAAGTGAATAAGGCTCTACGCCAAACCTACCAACGAGAGTTAGTGCAACTACGCGTTAGCGGTGGTTTTAAAACGGCAGATGATGTACTAATTGCTGCGGTTTTAGGCGCCGATCTATTTGAATTTGGTTCCATGGCGATGCTTACGCTAGGTTGTAAAATGCAGCGTACTTGTAATCTCAGTTGTCAGCCCGGAGTGGCAACTGATGGGCATTTATTTAAAGGGGATCAAATAAATACCGAGCGTTATTTTGTAAACCTTGCGGCATCTATTCAACAGCGTTTAGTGGAGTTGGGCTTTCATTCACTGCGTGAACTTCGAGATAGAACCGACTTGTTACAACTTATTTCTCCTGAGTCCCTCGGTTCTTATGATTTTTCGGCACTGCTTTCACGTGAGGAGCTTCCCCCAGTTTTAACAAGGCATGAGTCAATTAATGAGTTAATACAGCAAAAATTGCTTCGCCCTCAAGAGGATGAATTAATAAACCGCATAACGCATCAGTTGAGTCAGTCCAACGATGGATTTGTTTCCGAACCCATAGCGCTTACTACCCATAATCGTAGTTTCGGAGCACGAATTATGGGAGTGCTTACCCCCTATTTACAAGAAAATCCCCTGAAAAAAGTAAGCATAACTACCACAGGGAATGCGGGGCAAAGTTATGGTTTTCTCAATGCGATTCACTTAAAGCATATTGGTTCTGTCCAGGATGGCTGTGGCAAAAGTATGACGGGGGGCGAATTAATTCTTTGCAGTCCTACGCAAATAAATGCGCAGGAAGCGAGCCTAAATAGCATTGCCGGTAATGCCATGCTTTATGGCGCCAGTGGTGGAAAAATTTACGTTAATGGTCAAGCAGGGCATCGTTTTGCTATTTTACTTAAAGGTGCGGAAGTAGTGGTCGAAGGGGTTGGTGACTTTGCTTTTGAGTACATGACTTCAGGTACGGGAATGATTTTAGGACGCGTAGGCCAAGGTTTGGGAACGGGGGCTTCAGGGGGCGTTATTTTTGCCTATGATCCGGATAATCGCGTGCAAGCTTCCACCTCTGTGCGCATTATTTCACCCAAAGAGCGCCGTGCTTATAAAAAGGTTATTTTAACGCTGCTTCGCGAACATTGGGAAAAGACTGATTCAGTTATTGCAAAACAAATAATTGAACAGTTTAAATTGGCGCATTTTAAGGTATTGATCCCCATCGAAATGGATAAAATTCAAAGTTGGCGACAGGTATTAGATGTAATTCAGACCTACTATTTAAGAGATACCACCTTAACCCAAGGCATGCAGGTTTGGCTCATTGAAAAAATACTCAGCCTTCCTCAGGCAACAACGACAGAGTTTAATGAACTACAAAGCCTGTTGCAGCAAGATATTCATACCGTGTTTACCCCCGAAGCCGAAGAATTTTTACGCCAGCTTTCTCCGCTAAAACCAGAAGTTGAATACCATATCCCCATCTCCGCATTAAAAAAACCAGTACTTAAACAATTAAATCCAGTCGAAATACGTTTAAGCGATATCCGTGGAACCTTGGATTATCAGCTTTTAAAACCGTTAAAAGATATACTGATCTATGTTGGTGAACTAACGCAACATGCACAGGGATGCTCAGGTTGTCGTGCGCAGTCCTGTTCTGGGAATGAAAAAATAGAGAGCGGATGCCCTAGTGGAAAAGGCATTAATACCATTAACGCGCTATTAAAAAGAATTGCTCCTGTTAATGAGCAGGGAACCTTGAGTACGGCACAATGGAGTTATTTACGCCAGGCCTTTGCAGTACAAATAGAAGAATCTCCCTTTATTTCTTATACGGGGGCCGCCTGTCCTGCCCCATGTCAAAACGCCTGTACGGAAACTATTCCCAATCCTGGAGCTGCAAACAACCAACGAGGCGGTAAGTTGACGGGAGATGCGGTACACATCAAAGACATCGAATACGCACTTTATCAGCTGGGTCGTGCTTTAGGATGGTTTGATGGTAAAAAAATATGGACTAAAGAAGAAATAGCTTTAGTGTTTGGAGGCGGAATTTCAGATGGCTGTGCTGCAAAATATGAGTATGACAAGTTAATGGCGACGTATAGTCCGCCATTTTGTGTTCCCAAGCATGTTAGAAAAAAGGAGCGGGAGCTGATTATTATTGGCTCTGGCCCTGCCGCCATGCAAATGGCTTATAAAGCCCTATTGGATGGGGTTCAGGTACGCATGTATGAAAAATCTGATAAAGCCGGCGGCTTGCTGGTCGATGGTATTCCTGCGCATAAATTTGATAAAGTTTACCTGGCGGAGGATTTCCAATACCTATGTAACATGGGGCTGAAGCTGTATTTAAACAGCGACGTTTTTTATGAGTATACGACAGGTGAGTTTCGCATTAAGGGTAGCGAGCAAATTATTGCCAGTAGCCATAATGAGCATCAGTTTGTTGCCGCATGCATTGGTGCAGGACAGCCTAGACAATTAAGTTCGGCTATTATTGCAGATCTTCCACAAATACAACATAGCAAATTAGTGCAGGCAGTTGATTTTCTCAAGGAGGCTAATCATATTGCTTCGCTCTTAATCGACCCGATGATGAGTCCGGATGCTAAAGACACATTAATTAAAAAACATTTAGGTCCCATGGACCCACGCAATAAAAAAATTGTGGTGGTTGGGGGTGGGGATACCGCGCAAGATGTGATTCGTTGGTTGGCTCGCTATTTCAATCAAGCACAAAATACATTCGGGGAATTAAATATCTTAGTACGCGGCCCTCAACCACCTAAACATTTTATACCCAATAGCTATCCTATGCCTTCCGCCGCCCTTAGCGATGAGAATCTACTGAAAAAAATAGAAGTGGAATTTGTCCATGGTACGGAATTATTCTTGGTTGAACCCGTAAAAATTAACATGAATTCGCGCAATGGCAAGTTAGTTCTGCAAATTAAAGAGTCTAAATTCAAATACGCGGAGCAAATACAAAATGATAGCCATTTGGTATCGCTTTTTGACACGTTACCACGTGAGCTTAAACCGATAGACCCAGAAAGTAGCCAATTAAAAACGATCCAAGATATTGACCTTATTATCTGTGCTTTAGGTTTTGAAGGAGGAGATAAGTCCTCTTTAATTGCAGCGGTTGAACAACATCATTTAAAGAATGTGTATAAAGCAGGTGATGCTGCGGGCACAAACCTCATTGTTGCTGCTCAGAATAATGCGAATAAAGTTTATAGTCTTATTCGAGCCGCCATGGGTTTGGAGCATGCTAGAACGCAAAGAACAGGGGAAAATTCTTTGCGTATTGATTAGAACGGGATTTCTTACAAACATTCCTCTGGCCTTAAGCTAAGCACTTCATACCCATCATCTGTTACTAAAATGGTATGTTCCCATTGTGCCGACAATTTATGATCCTTAGTGACTACTGTCCAACCATCCCCCAAGGTTTTAATTTCTTTTCGACCCAGATTAAGCATGGGTTCAATTGTGAACGTCATTCCTGCTTGTAACTCAAGCCCAGTATTAGCTTTGCCATAATGCAAGACCTCTGGCTCCTCCCACATAGATCTACCAATCCCATGCCCACCATATTCCCGTACCACTGAATACCCGTTTTGTTCAGCATGTTTTTGAATGATGTTGCCGATATCGCCAAGCTGAGTTCCCGGACGTACAATGGCAATGGCTTTATACAAGCATTCTTGGCTAACTTTTACCAGTCGTTTAGCAAAGGGTTTGACCGCGCCCACCAGAAACATTTTACTGGTATCACCGATGTATCCATCTTTTTGCACGGTAACGTCAATGTTAATAATATCGCCTTCTTTAAGCAGCTTATCAGATGGGATGCCATGACAAACCACATGATTGATGGAGGTGCAAATGCAGGCGGGAAATCCATAATGATTTAAGGTAGAGGGATTTGCTTGCAAGTCCTCAAGAATATAGTGCCTGCATAATTGCTCAAGCGTATTCGTGCTTACACCGGCAACAACATACGGCTCTATCATATGCAGTACGGAAGCCGCTAATTTACCGGCAACGCGCATTTTATCTATTGCTTCAGCAGTCTTCACTAACATCGTTTATTTCACCTAGGGATGCTTGAGTTATTAACATTTTGAGAATTTCAGGATAGGTAATCGATGGATTTTCTTCTGCCAGTTTTCCTATTCTGATCCAATATTCTGCTTGCGAATTAATGGAACGGCTCATTGCTCGTGCCATGAGCTTAGTTGCTTCATGTAATTCGGTGGAAATTTTTACAATGCCCATATTATTCTCCAAAAAAACGAATAATATAGTAATTTGATACAAAATGCTATGTTTTGTATTTTTAATTAAAGTACCCCGCGTAGGCGAGTTGTTGACAGCTACTGCCTTGCATTTAGCAGCTGGCGCAGGAAATATAAGCGGTGTATTGTATTGTATTTATTAAATGCTAATGCTTCGCTTAGTGTACGTAACAAAAAGAACTACCTACCAGAACATTATGCCAAAAAGAGTGGTAACAACATTTTGATTTGTTTGTTTGAATGTTTAAGATATAGAAAAGATACGGAGACCGAGCATAGAGATAAAAAGGCTGAGGCGGCACGTGCTTTAGAGAGTGTGCTCTTGGGTAGGGCTAGTTATGAGGCCATTGAACCTTATATGAACTTGTTTTCTTCCAAGGTAAGTCCATCCTTGGCGCGTTTTTACAAAGCCTTTTTGCCCATTATCGCTCCTTATACAGAAGCAAACGATGAGCCACAAGTGATGGCTATTGCGAGCAGTAGTAATTTTAAACTTTAAGTAAAATTTCGTAGCCGTATTACACTGAGCTAATACGGGCTACGTCAGGTTTTTAGGGAATGAATAAGGATATTATTAATTTGAAAATTTAAAAGGGAGTTTACTATGCTAAAAAGTGTTATTGATACAGCAAAGATAAAACAACCAGTTGCGTTCACCGGCGTTTTTGCGCACAGCTATTATTGGCTAACATCGTCTTCCGGGGATAAATACTATGAAAACCCTTCCTATCAAAAAAAAGCGCAAAATCCAGAGTTAGAAACAGCAATTTACTTTATTCATGGCACCGCGGATCATTCTTCTGCCTTTGAACGAGTGGCCGAACGTCTGTTGCAAGTCGGACTTCCAGAAGAAATTTCTTCTTTAAATTTAATTGCATTTGAGCAACGCTATCATGGACGAAGTATTGAGTCTTTTGCTGAAGAATTAAGAGACAAAATAAAAACTAACCAACATCAGCGAGTCATTCTCATGGCTCATTCGCGAGGAGGATTGGTTGCCTCTTATTTTGCTGAGTTTTTAGCAGCAGCTGTCGGTATTGACGTTCCCTGGGTTATTACCGTGGGTACTCCCTTCAATGGATCTTATCTTGCGATGAAACCATTGTCGTGGTTTTCTGATTCCGTAAGAGAAATGGAAATTAACAGTGAGTTTCTTTCGCAGCTTAAAGAGCAAATAATAAAAAACTCATCCAGCCGCTATCATTTTTTTATTGCCACAGAAGATGCCATTGTGCCAGGATCCTCCGGGTATATTGAAGAATATGTCGCTAACCATGAAGACTCATTAAGTGTTTTAGACAGACATGGCCATCTATCGGTGATGTCATCTCATCGTTTGGTATCCCAAACGGCCGATTTGTTGCATAACTATTTTCATAACCTCAAATATGGCGCTGAGGCAATCGTGAATAAAACTGGAGAATTTATTTTAATCGACGATTATTTTCCTGACGCAGCTCCTTAGAGTAATGACTAAGCAAGGTGAATTCGAGCAAGTAACGTGAATCGTGTGGGTAGATATAATACCTAAAGCAGAAAGTCTTTTACATGAATGCTTGGGTAACAAATACAAGGCGGATGTGGCTAAATTGTCAAAAGCAGGATCTGCTCCTCCCGTTGCAGGGGAGGATAATAAGTTTGGGATGCCGCATTAAAATATTAAGTTTATTTGCTAGTGAAATCATACAAGGATATATTATTACAACCGATTTATAGCAAGGAATGAATGAATGAAAAAAATAATGGTGATGGCTTTTTTACTGATCTTGAGTGCGTGTTTAACTGGTTGCTGGAGCGTGCAAAAAGGGCAGAAATCAGGAATTATTGTTAAAGTAGCGAAGGAAGGTAAGTTTTGGGGTACCTATGAAGGAGAAATGGTTTTAGGTGGACTTGAAAATGCTAGTGGTGTGAGTGGACGTGCATTTTATTTTACCCTAGGCCAATTTAAATCGGAATTAGTAGAGAAAGCTGATTATGCAATGGAAAATAACAAGCATGTTATTGTTACTTACCACTGCGATGCTTATACATTACCCTGGAGTGGTGAAACAAAATGTTTTGTAAAAAATATAGATTTTGTTCCAGAAAAAGCCCCAGCTAAACAGCCAAAGTAAACGTTGATACATGCCAATAAAAGCATAAGTGTAGCCTGGTTGCTCGCATCCAGGTTACCCTAAATTGATTACCAAGCGGTTATCCCACCATCAAAACGATAAAGTTTCTCTGCATGACTATGCGCGATATGCAGCTCAACTTGCTTTAGCATCCCCGCAACACTGGTATGGGCATCCATTAAGGCATTTTCCCCACCTAAATCTGTTTTCACCCAGCCTGGATGAATGAGCATGACATGAACGCCTTTATCCTTCACATCTAGAGCAAAGCTACGCATAGCACAATTAACTGCAGCTTTACTGGTTCGATAGGCATAAGAACGCCCACTGTCATTATCGGAAATACTACCCATTTGTGAGCTAATTACTAAAATATTTTTTTCCTGACTGGCTTGGATATTTGGTAATAAAGCATCACTTAGCTTAACTACGCTTACGCAATTAACATTAAGCACCTCAAGAAAATTAGCTCGGTCCACATTACCAACCGTTACCCCTTGTTCGCCAGTAATCCCGGCATTATTGACTAATAAATCAATTGGGCGATGATTTAAGCTTTGTTGCAAGGCGGCAATGTCATCATCACGAGTAATTTCTAATTGAATCACTTCATTGGCTAATCCACCGAGCTCTTGGGCATCTGCGGGATTACGACAACAACCAATAATAGAATATCCCTTCTTCTTTAATTGGCGGACAAACTCCAAACCAATACCTCTATTAGCTCCAGTAATCAAAGCAGTTTTCATAAGCACCTCCATGGAATTTTGATACTATTTCTGGAAGTATAGTTTGTTTTTCGGTGTGAGTTTGGGGAAGAGACGTAGCCTGGATGAAGCATCGCGTAATCCGGGATTGAGGCGCTCGAATCAAAAGCCGCTCCCGGATTACCATTAGATTTTTATATTGATATGATTAGCGTAGCGCTTAGTGTCGTTTACTAGTCATAGACTCGACGTCTTTCTTGAAAGCCTCACGTTCTTTTTCTATTTCATCATAAAGTCGTCCTTGCTCTTTTGCATGCTTAATACGCAATTCATCTAAGTCTTTTTGGGTTTGCTGGTACATTCTGTAACGATTATCCATGGCTGTAGGGGTTGACTTAAATTTTTGGGTTTGCTGGTTCAGTTCATCCAGAATCCAGGTTTTTGCCTTAGAACCATCTTTTGCCATGTTGTGTGGGAAAATAAATTCATCTTCTTCTCCCAATGGAGAAGTTACATTATCACCTGCCTCTTTGAGGCGAAGAAGTAAATCAACATCGTCCTTTTGGATTGCATATTTTAGCGTAGCGTTCCGCAGCATGGGAATAATTGTATCTAAGCTCTTTATTTTTTCTTGTAAAGATAGAGCAGCCGCAGTACCTGGGTTTTTGGCTTCATATTGCTTAAGGCTCTTTCGGAATTCTGCTTGGGCAATGACTGCAGCCGAATAGGCTAACTCAGTATTTGAAAATAAAAACTTGGGGTCTTCTAGTACCTTTGTAATTAATTCAATTTTTGCATAGCCAACAAATACAGCCCGGTTACTCCCATATTTTTGCATAAAATTAAAGTTAAAATCGGGGTGGGTAATAAGAGATTGTATAAATTCGTTTGGACGTTTTCCAAGAATCGCACATTGTAATAAAGATACCGGTAATTTTTTATTCACGGCATTCACCAATGATGGATTTTTTTCAATCAGGCTAATAACTTTGTCATGTTGCTTTGCATCATATGCGTCCCACATATCATCAATTGCTGGCATTTTTATCTCCGTAACTGTTATAAAGTTATCCATAGTAGCAAAATTTACGCTTTTTTAACACTTAAAATATTAGTGTTTAAACATAATGTTTTAAATTCGGCGTCCAGGACTTGGCCCTTGAGGTTCGTCTAACTCCATCTCTGAAGATATGCGTTGACTCAAATCTTTCATGGTCTCTAGAATAGCCTGTAATTCTTCGTGTTCTCCACTTAACTCATGGCATGTTTCGCAGATGGACTCAATCAACTCTGGAGATATTTGAGAGTTATTTTGTAAATCACTAGCTTGTTTTTGTAGTTCTTCAATTAGAATATTATCCTCTCCTACAAGGTCCAATATTCCTTGAAACTCAGTAATTGATTGTTTGAATTGCATCACTACTTCATTTTCTTCATGATGTCCTGATTCGTGATTATGTTCAGAGCGTTGCGCTATATATACGGATTTAAATTGTTCAAATGCTTTTCCATTCGTTGTATTCTCATGGGATGAATGCACGGATGAGGTCGAATGCACTGAGTTGTTTTGGTTTTTAGGTATTGATTGCTCAGGCTTTGGTGAGGCGATAATTGTTTGCTTATGAAGCTTAGCGATTTCCTCCTTAAATAGTTCATAAGATGTTGTGTTTGCTGCTACAGGTGCAATTATTCGGTCTATTTTTGCTAGTGTTTTCTTACATTCATTTAATAACTGTTGTTGCTCTTCAATTGATTCAGAAGATATTAAGGCTGTTTGGTATTTTTTTAATTGACTAATTTCGCTTTGAAGTGCTTTAGATTGCTCGGAGTTAAAATTGCTTTCTAAGGAGAGCTGTATAAGATCATTTGAAATTTTTTCAATTTGTTCTGCAACCGCGGTATTTGTTGTATTCAGCTTATCGATAATTTGTTTTTCCAATTTTGTTTCTTGAGCTTTAAATTCACGCTCGTTTTTGGTGATTATTTTTTCTTTGTTTTCAATTTTCTTTTGATGGTCGTTGAAGCATGAAAAAATTTTTTCATGGTGGCGGTTATCATGTGCCCAACTTTTTAAGTTTCGTGAGTGTTCTTCATGTACTTCTTTCTGAGCCTCCATCTTCCGTTGAGCCAGTCGCCAATCGTGTTTACCATGGGCATCCATGGTGGGCATTCTATCAATCTGTTCTTTACGTCTGCGATGGTTTTCATGTATTTGTTCTAAACGTGTAAGTTGGTCAGGAGAAATATCCTTAGTCTCACGTGCAATTTTCAGCATTTCATCCATTTGTTCTTCACGAAGAGTAGTCAGTTCATCGTAGAGAACGTTTTGGCGGGCATAATGGGCTTCGCGTAAATGCTGTAATTCTTGTTGAAGCTGGCGTAGCATATCTAAATCCTGCATCAGCTGCTTGTGTTTTGCATCCTGATCATGTGTTTTCTGATTTATTTGTTCTTGGTTTTTTGATAAACGATGACGCTCTTCTTCTGCGTATAAAAATTGAGTTTGCTGTTGTTTTGCTTCACGTTCTCGTTCCATTTCCAGAAGCATTCTGAATCTATGGGAGAAACGTTCATCATCATTATTATAAAGGCGGTTAATTTCCTGGAATTCACGCATTATGGTAAGAAATGCCACGAGATTAAATTGCCTAAGAATAACCAGCTCATTATTAATTTGAGCGCCTTGCTCCATAGTATCTGAATAATTCATGGCCCCTTTGCTAAGGCGAGCATTCCGAGACATGGACGATAATAGGGAGTCACGTACCTCAGCGGAGTTCTCTAATGGCTTATTGACTGCGTTGGTTGGTTTATCTTCTTTCATCACACGGTTGTCCATAATAAGCATAAACAGTATTTATTTAGTGATTATAGACCAAAAAATAAGCACATGATTTTTTTTAGAATAAAGGCTTATGTGGCTGTTGATTAGAGTGGTTGGGATACTTCTTAGTAGATTGGGGACACATTAAAAAATCGTTTAAATAAAACAGTTTTATGCGTGCATAGTTCGTGAGTTTTATTATTTTTTTCAATACAATAACCCCAGTGGAATGCCTTAAATTTTATGGAGAGATGCTCATGCAGGTGAAAGCAGCGGTAGCGTATGCAGCAGGAAAACCATTGGCAATTGAAATGGTGGAATTAGAAGGACCTAGACTTGGTGAAGTCTTGGTAGAAATTAAAGCAACAGGGGTTTGCCATACTGATGCGTTTACTCTTTCGGGTGATGATCCTGAAGGAATCTTTCCTGCCATTTTAGGCCACGAAGGTGCGGGCGTGGTTGTGGAAGTGGGGTCTGGAGTCACGTCGTTAAAACCAGGTGATCATGTTATCCCCTTGTATACGCCGGAATGTCGCCAATGCGAATACTGCCTGTCACAAAAAACCAATCTTTGCCAAGCCATTCGTTCTACCCAAGGAAAGGGGCTGATGCCTGATGGCAGTAGTCGTTTTCGTTTAAATGGTAAGCCTGTATTTCATTATATGGGAACTTCGACCTTTGCTAACTATACCGTATTGCCTGAAATTGCGCTGGCCAAAATTCGCCAAGATGCCCCCTTTGAAAAGGTATGCTACATCGGCTGTGGTGTTACTACCGGTATTGGTGCCGTAATTTACACCGCAAAAGTTACCCCGGGATCTAAAGTGGTGGTATTTGGCTTAGGAGGTATTGGACTCAATGTGATTCAAGGCGCACGTATGGTTGGTGCGGAGCAGATTATTGGGGTCGATATTAATCCTGCACGCCAAGCTCTAGCGCAAAAAATGGGAATGACTGATTTTGTTAACCCTAAAGAAATTGGGGGCGATTTAGTGGCGCATTTGGTGGAGTTAACCAAAGGGGGCGCGGATTATAGCTTTGAGTGTGTGGGGAATGTTACTTTGATGCGCCAGGCATTGGAGTGCTGCCATAAGGGCTGGGGGGTATCGACGATTATTGGGGTCGCTGGAGCTGGACAGGAAATTTCTACCCGACCGTTTCAATTGGTAACGGGAAGAATTTGGAAGGGATCGGCTTTTGGTGGGGCCCGTGGACGTACTGACGTGCCGAAGATTGTTGATTGGTACATGGATGGTAAAATTAATATTGATGATTTAATTACCCATGTGATGCCCATCGACCAAATTAATGACGCTTTTGACTTAATGCATAAGGGGGAGTCAATCCGGTCTGTCGTTACTTTTTAGGCAGGTGTGCACGCTAACTTAAGGCATCTAGCTTTGCGAATTAGAACAATTTCTCGACCTTCCGTGGTCTTACTGCGGGTGCGGGAGCCATAGGAGCTAAACAATGGAGCTTATTGAAGAACATTCCTGTTTTGGTGGAGTACAGCGTGTTTATTCTCATCTATCGGTGGCGACACAGTGTAGTATGCGTTTTGGTCTTTTTTTACCGCCCCAAGCGCAGCAGCAGAATGTTCCTGTTCTCTATTGGCTTTCAGGATTAACCTGTACGGAGCAAAACTTTATTACTAAGGCAGGGGCGCAACGAGTCGCTGCGGAATTAGGTTTAGCCTTGGTTATTCCTGATACCAGCCCGCGCGGGGTCGTTTTGCCTGGGGATAATGACAGTTATGATTTTGGGCTTGGTGCGGGATTTTATGTCGATGCAACTCAAATGCCATGGGCAAAGCATTATCGTATGGCCACCTATATTCAAGAAGAATTGCCTGCTCTTTTAGAATCAAAAGCGCCTTTGGATACACAAGCCTGCGGTATTTTTGGGCATTCGATGGGCGGACATGGGGCACTAACCTTAGCATTGAAAAATCCGCAACAATATCGCTCCGTTTCTGCTTTTGCCCCAATTTGTGCGCCCAGCCAGTGTGCTTGGGGGCAGAAGGCATTAACCGGCTATTTGGGAACTGATAAACTGCAGTGGCATGAATATGATGCCTGTGAGCTGATTCGTTCTCGTGGTTGGCAGCATCAAGATATTTTAGTGGACCAGGGAAGCGCGGATAACTTTTTGCATGAACAGTTAAAACCAGAGCTACTACAAGCAGCTTGTGCACAAGCAGGGGTTAAGCTGCAGTTGCGTTTACAGCAGGGATATGATCACAGTTATTATTTCATTGCCAGTTTTATTGATGATCATTTGCGTTTTCATGCGAGTCGCTTACATAAATAGTGAACCTGGTTGCAGGCAACCAGGTTACGCTTAGAGTTTTTGATAAAGTCCTATTAATTCCGCTGTATCAAGCACATGGCCAGTTATCATTTGCAAAACCGTATCGCGCGTGGCGCCTTCTCCTAAGTCGAGTATTTTATCAATGGCATACAATTTAAGGACATACTGATGAGCCCCTAGTGGTGGGCAAGGGCCACGGTAACCTTTCCCCCCCCAGCTGTTTACCCCATTTGCAGCTCCTTCTGGAGTTGGGGCCCCAGCCCCTAACTCAGTTACATTCGGTGGAATGTTAAAAATAAGCCAATGCGTCCATGTACCATTAGGGGCATCTGGATCTTCCATGACCAGCACAAATGATTGGGTTTTTGCCGGAACATGGTGCCAAGTTAATGGGGGAGATTGATCGATTCCGCTGCAAGTGAATTCTGCAGGAATCATTGAATTTAATTTAAACGCAGAGCTTTCAAGTGTGAATTTATTATCTGCAAAACTTTTGTAGTTAAACACCCAAATTAACAAGAACAAAATCAGAGAATATTTTTTCATTTGCGCCTACTCCATTTAACTGCATGAATTTAAGTAAAAAATATGAAAAAAAAAACTCATACACCTCAACTCAACTCCTTCATTGTAGCACTGAAATTATATTTCGTAGGAATGCATAAGAAAAATGATCATAAACCTGCTGTCTATGGCCTATAATAAGGGCATATAGTCTAAAAGATGCGCGATGAATTGAACTCTCAGCTACCAACATTATTGGCAAGACAAGGAATCTATACTCGGGACGGTTCTGTTTATGCTTATGAATTGCTGTATCGAAATCCTGAGCTTGCTAATGTGAATTTAGGTAACGGTGAGTTGGGGGATAAGGCCACCTCTTTAGTCATCACGCAATTATTCGCCAGTATGGATATTGATACCATTATTGGTGACAAATTGGCCTACATTAATTTTACTCATAACCATCTTGTGCAGAAAGTGCCTACTTTATTGCCAAAGGAACGTATCGTTATTGAAGTATTAGAATCGGTAATTGTGGATAAACCCTTAATTGATAGTTTAATGTCATTGCGGGAGCAAGGTTATTGTATTGCCTTGGATGATTTTATTCCAAGTGAGAAAAATTCCGCTCTTATCGATTTGGCTAATATTATTAAAATCGATGTACTCAATCTAAATAAGCGACAAATTGCCCAGCAATTGCGACTATTAAATCATTTTAACGGTGAATTGTTAGCCGAAAAAATCGAAAGCCACAACCAATTTAAAGACTGCGTGGATTTAGGCTTTGATTATTTTCAGGGCTTTTTTCTCAATAAACCTCGCCCGTTAAAAGGGCAGCATATTACTGAAAATAAGGCATATCTTCTTCGCGTCTTAGCCGAGCTGAATAATGACGATATTCCTTTAGAACGGGTTGAAGAATACATTTTACACATTCCTAAATTAAGTTATCGCTTATTGCGTTTGGCCAATTCTGCCGCAGCTTACAATGGCCGCAAAATTGATTTGTTAATCGATGCGCTTAAACGTTTGGGTTTAAATCAGGTTCGCAATTGGTTGCGCCTTTTCTTACTGGCAAATCAGAATGATTTAATGTCTGATTTGGTAGAACGTACCTTAATCCGTGCCAAAATGTGTGAATGTCTAGCGAAATTATCTTCTGAGCACGTCAATCCACATCAAGCTTTTACTATGGGTATCTTTTCATCGTTGGATGTTTTTCTTAATGAGCCAATGGCATTAATTTTAAGCAAAATCCAATTAAGTGAGTCACTCAATGAAGCCTTGCTCTATCAGCGCGGGCAACTTGGGGAAATATTAAAAGACACGATTAACTATGAGAAAGGTAACTTTAGCCAATTAGAGAACACCTCATACGGTAATAAAAATTTAATTAATGCCTATTTTGAAAGTATTGAATATGCGCGTGCCGTTATACGGCTTACCAATCAGTGACTGCGTACGCTCTGTATTAAATGCAGTCACAATGATATGCTATAAGCACTTGTTGAAAACCTATTTTAAGTTAGCTTCATGGAAACTGAAAAAAAACTCGCGGCAATTTATGTGGTAAAACCCGAATTTCGCACAGAACTTTGCAATGAGCTAGGCGAAATCACCCAGGTAGTTGCGGATTTAGTTTTTTCTCCTCATAAAAAAGTTGACGTTTGTTTTGCCCAAGATATTTGGTTAGAACCGCAAATCGTTAGCTTTCAATCGATCTCTGAAGCAGTAAAAATTCTTCGTCAAGCAGGAAAATATTGGTACCTACATCCTATTGAGAATGTGAGACGCTCTCGTTTGATCGAAGAACAATTACGCCAATATTCGCCATTAATGCAGCATTTCCCTCTGAGCGAAGCTATGCCTCCCTTAGGTGCATTTAGCCTTTTAGATAAAAATACCTTGGTTTTTAGTGCTAAACGCTTAAAAAAATGGCCACAAGGGAACTGTTATTTTATTGAAGATAAAATTAATCCACCCAACCGCGCCTATTTAAAATTATGGGAAGCTTTAACCTTATTAGCAGATTACCCCAAATCAGGGGAGACCGCTCTGGATTTGGGGGCATCACCTGGAGGCTGGACTTATGTAATGCAGTCCTTAGGAACCGCAGTAACCGCAGTTGATAAAGCGCCGTTAGATCCCAAAATTGCAAAATTACCGCGAATAACTTGCCTACAACAAAGTGCATTTGCCATTGAGCCTGCAACGCTTAAAGAGCGTTTTGATTGGGTTTTATCGGATATTGCCTGCTACCCAGAACGTGCTTACACACTTATCACGAAGTGGATTGCCTCTGGAAAAGCAAAACAGATGATTTTCACTATTAAATTACAAGGTGAAATCGATTTATCCATCATTAAACAATTTCAAGCAATTCCTAACTCCTACACCACGAATCTGTTTTATAACAAACATGAGGTTACGTTTTTCTATCCATTTTCTCTCAGTAAATTGTAGTTATCATTACGCGATAGGCTGGGATAGGGATAAATAACATGATCATTTCTTAGCCAGTAGCGAAAAAATATTTTCTATACGTATCCTATTAATTATAAATAATTTTCATCAAGTTTCCGGCCTATGAAACGTGACGCAGCCCTTTGTCGCCCTTATAAGAATAGTTTTTGTTTTGAACAAAATGAGCCTATAATGGCGACCATGAATATAAAATGGTAAGGAGAGGGTAATTATGATCTCTTTGGATAAAATTGAGAAAATAAAGGTACTATTACAACAATATACTAGAGAAAATAGCGATCCAGGCTCGCCCTTAGTCATTCAACAACTGCAAAAGTGGGTAGATTCCACGTCAAATTATGCTGATCATACGATAATTGAATCACAATTGGCCTCCATCCTCATACATAACTTCTTAGAACCTAGTGATAGCCAAGCAGCATTAGCATTTAAAATAGCACTCCCCTCTATTTTTCAAAAACAAGAATTAAAGAAAAGCTTAAAATGTGTTGCACTTTCTCAAACAGAGAAAGACCTTTTTAGCGAAATATACTTACAAAACATACTCGAAGTGACGCATGCTTCTCGTATCACGGGAGCCGTAAATTTCTTTGCTCCAGATAATCATCGTGACGCGCAAGGAGTGATTTTGAGAACTACTCCTTCTCGAGATCTAATTAAGATAATCTCAACCAATAATGCTTTTTATACCCATATTTTAGAAATTTTGTTCGAACGGCAAGATAAAGAAGCGTTACGTTTTCAAGCTCAGACATTAAAGAGCTGGTTTCAGCAGTTGGGCAATGAAGAAAATATTTTAGCTCCTTATTCATCAGAGGAAAGGGAACAATGGATAAATAGAATAAAAAATTGTTTAAGTTGGTCTGAAACAAGCTTGATCTCCAAAGTGCATTGCATTCGGATTCTTCAATGCTTTGGGGATGTGTCCGACGAAATAAAAAATGATCTTTGGGAGGCTGTGGAGAAACTCAAGACCCTGGCCCTAGTCCAATTGGACGAAAATGAAGATGATGCTATAGGGCTTAACTTGCTTTTAAAAGACGCATATGAGCGACGAAAAGATATGTGGGAGGGGGCGCTTACTTTTATTCCTAGTTCTCCTGAACTAGTTTTAGAGCAAATTGAGGCGGACAACGAATCGGAAACGGTGATGCAAAAATCCAACTATACTGGCTTAATGCTCATGGCTGCAAAGTTGAATGAACAACAATTAAATAGAGCCCTTGCTTTATGTTTAACCAATGCTTCCATCGAGAGGTATACTCCGAATCTTGCAAGTGATGCATTTTTTGCCCTGATAAGGGCGCATAAGAGGCATTTTCCAGAGGCTCTACTGCAACGTTTTCTTAATACGATTAATGATACTCATCTAAGCACAGAAAATGAGCGGATCACTGATCGCCATTCTTTTAATGCATTGATTTTACTTACCTCTAACAATTCAATCTTGTTAAATACGCTTACTGAGATAATATTTTCGCGAATGAGACATCCGGATCCCAAGGTGCGAGCCAGCGTTTATTGCCTTGATGAGCTTGATTTATTCGTATTAGGCTTACCGGAAATACCAGAAGAGTTAATTACTAATCTAATGCTGGCAATAGCAGAACAAACGCATGGTGACAGCGTGAAAAGTGCTTTAAAATCGGTAGTCAGAAAGTTATCCGTCATGCAATTAGCAAAATATATACAGAGGTGTTTCCCTGCTCTATCTAGTGATAATAAAGATGAAAAAATCAAGGCGATTAATATCATTGCGGAGTTAGCTGCGCCATTATCCCCCTGCCCCGATGACATTATTTTAAAATTGATTACGCTAAGCAAAAATTTGGATGGTGAGGTGTCTTTCGCAGCACGTACTGCATTAAAGTCTTTAAAACCGCACCTCTTTCTACTTAAAAAGGGCCTGATTAACGAGATGCTAGAGTCGGGTCATGATGATTACCGATTTACTGCGCTTATTGAATTGGCTCCTTTAATGTCTACGACTGACTGTGCAGGTGACTTAATTCCTAATTTAATGAATGCAGCGATAGATCATGACGACGATGCTGAATTAAAGGTAAAAGCATTATCTTTATTGATTCCCAAATTTAGTGAGTCCCAGCTAGACGCTTATGTGGCACTTTGTTTGCAAGAGCTGCAAAATATGAAATGGCTAAGCATCATTCCTGTTCATATGTTCAGCGGTCAATTAGACGCCTTTATAAAAAAACATGAAGAGCTTCTTAAAAGTCCAGATGTGGATATCCGTGAGCAGGTTTTTTGGGGCTTTTTAATGATTTTTTCTGCAGTTCCGATACGCCCGTCAGGAAGGGTTCTGATTGATTGTATCAAGATGTTAAAGGATGAAGATTTTGTTTATGGGGTAGAGGAAGTCATACCCCAAGTGATGCATTTGGTTGCAGATGAATATGTGAATGAGGTTTATGAATTATTCATCGCAATAATAACTAGCAATGTAGGCTCCAGTGACTTAATGAATGCTGCTTTGAACGGGCTAGCTAAGTTAGTTCCCAGGCTAAGTCAAGAACAAATTACGATGATGAAAATACATCTAATTGAGAAATTGGATGAGCGCAATCCTAAGGTATTTGCTGTTTTAACTAGAATAGCCCAATGTTTGCAGGATGAGGAATTAAACTCATTGATAATCCTATTGGCAGGAAAAGTAGACGTGTCTACTGCTAAATATCTGCGCAATATTGCTCATTTAATAACAAAAGATTCTCTCGAAGAGGTTTTAACGTCTCAGTTTAAAGAGGCTGAGGATACCAATTACAAGGTATGCCGGGAAACATGCTTAACTTTATTGGCCATTGCTCCCTATGCCACAAACGATGGAGTACAACAGATAATTTCTTGTTTCATTCAAATTTTAGCGGATGAACAACATGCATTACTCCACATTTTAGGTGACCACCCTGGTTATGATATTGCGATAAATGGTCTTATTAGGCTCGCGGATACGATAAAGCAAACAGAGCTTGAGCAGATTCTCAATTTGCAAGAAATAAATTTCAGTATAATCGCTCTAAAGTATATTTTAAAAGCATACACGCAGTTCCTGGAAAATTTGTGCGTACAGTGCACAGAGGAAGCATCGGTGAGTATATCAGCATGATAATGAGTATTAGGTTACCATATCAAACTGTGCTTTGGCGTAGCGCCTGGCAAGTTGATGTTATAGTTTTGATGAGCATGAGTGCAGACTTTGATTTTCAAACCGGCACTCAACTATAGGTGAGTGATAATTTACCAATAAAATTGATTAAAACCGCAGGGATCGTTGATCATTTAATTTGGTTGCTTTATAATCCGCGCGGTGAAACTTAGGTGAATATGTGAACAAACAGCTGAGTAAGCGCGGAATTGTGCGATTATGGTTGATGCAGTTAGGCATAACATTGGTCTTAGCGGCTATATGTGCGCTGGCCTATGGTGCAAATGCAGCGACTTCGGCATTGCTCGGTGGTATGGTCTGTGTTATCCCTAATGCGTATTTCGCAAGAAAGTTGTTTAAGTATCAAGGCGCGCGATCAGCAAAAAAGATAGTGAATAGTTTTTATAAGGGCGAAGCGATGAAAATAATTTTATCGATCGTGCTTTTCACTGCCGTATTTATGTGGGTTAAGATTACCCCGTTGGCTTTTTTTGCATCGTACATCATGATTCTGATGACGCACTGGTTTGCTCCATTGATTATTGTTAATAAACAGAATAGGCCTGAAAGTGACTGAAATGGTATCTAGCACAAACTACATTAAACACCATCTAACGTACCTGACATACAACGTTAGTGATATGAAAATGGGACCAGGCGGTGGCTTCTGGACCTTAAACCTTGATACATTATTCTTCTCGATTACTATGGGGATTCTTGTATGCGGCCTTATGTATTTCGGCGCACGCAGGGTAACCACTGGTGTTCCTGGAAAATTGCAGAACTTTGCTGAATTAATGCTGCAATTTGCTGACAATCAGGTTAAAGACTGCTTCCATGGCAAAAATAAACTAATTGGTCCTTTGGCGTTGACTATATTCCTGTGGGTTTTCATGATGAACTTCATGGACATTTTCCCTGTGGATGTATTGCCGTTAATGGCTCAAGCAGGTGGATTGCATTACCTGAAAGTTGTACCCACGAATGACTTAAACTTGACCTTTGCCTTGTCAATTACCGTCTTCCTTCTGATCATTTTTTACAGTATTAAAATTAAAGGAGCCAAAACGTTTGTTAAAGAATTAACGTTACAGCCTTTTAATCATCCTGGATTTATACCTTTTAACCTGTTGCTTGAATTAGTAGGTTTAATTGCTAAGCCTATTTCTTTAGCACTGCGGTTATTTGGAAATCTATACGCCGGCGAATTAATCTTTATCTTAATTGCCTTGCTAACCTTAAATGCTTCAATGTCATCACCTGTCGGTACAGCGACTCTAGGTCTTGCCCAATTTATATTGGCGCTTGGCTGGTCAATATTCCATATCTTGGTAATTACCTTGCAAGCATTTATTTTCATGGTGTTAACTATTGTTTACCTTAGTTTGGCACACGAAGAACATTAATCGATTTATTTTCATCATCCATTTAAAGGGGATTAAATATGCAAGCTGCTAGTCTAATAGCACAAGTTCAAAGTATGACCGTTGTTGCGGTTGCTTTATTGATTGGTTTAGGTGCGTTAGGTACCGCTATAGGATTTGGTCTGCTAGGCGGAAAATTCTTAGAAGGTTCTGCTCGTCAACCAGAAATGGTTCCAATGTTACAAGTTAAAATGTTCATCGTTGCAGGTCTTCTTGACGCGGTAACAATGATTGGAGTGGGTATCGCATTGTTCTTCACTTTCGCAAACCCTTTCCTAAATAACCTAGGTTCTTGATAACAAATGATTGGGGCGCTTATTAAGCGCCCTGATTGTTGCAGGAGATAATTACGGTGGATATTAACTTAACATTAATAGTACAAATGCTGGTATTCGCAGCTTTTGTTTTATTTACCATGAAACTAGTTTGGCCTCCATTAGCGAAAGCATTGGAAGAACGACAAGACAAAATTGCTGATGGTCTATCTGCCGCTGAGCGTGGTCGTAAAGAACTTGAATTAGCACAACATCGCGTCAAAGATGAGTTAAAGCAAGCTAAAGTTCAATCAGCTGACATCATTGAAAAAGCAAACAAGCGTGCTGCTCAAATCATTGAAGAAGCAAAAGAAGCTGCGAAGCAAGAAGCGCAAATGCAATTTAAGCAAGCACAAGAGCAATTATCGCAACAAGTAAACCATGCTAAAGAAGAACTGCGTAAGCAAGTTGCTACCTTAGCTGTTACTGGCGCTGAGAAGATTTTAATGCGTGAAGTAGACGCGAAAGCGAATGCTGCACTGTTAGATAACTTGATAGAAGAGATTTAAAATGTCTGATAGCACCACTATTGCCAGACCTTATGCCAAAGCTATTTTTGAATCAGCCTTAGCAGAGAATCAATTAGCCGGGTGGTCAGCACATTTGACAACGCTTGCCCAGGCTGTCATGCATCCTGAAGCTGCTCAGTTTATTGAAAATCCTGCTTCAACTGTTGCTCAGCAAATTGAGTTGCTGCAAGGCATAGTCAATGCTGGGTCAAAAAAGAGCGAATCAATAAATAATTTGGTTGCCTTACTGGCTACAAACAAACGTTTAATGCTGTTGCCGGAGATTTGTGCTCATTACGAAGCTCTTCGCGCAGAGCAAGAAAAAACTCTGGATGTGGACGTAAGCAGTTTCTCTGACTTATCTGCAGCACAAAAAGAGCGATTAATAGAATCTTTAAGTAAGCGCTTACAGCGTAAAGTTACATTAAATATCAGTATTGATCCTACCCTGCTTGGTGGGGCTGTTATTCGAGCAGGCGATTTAGTTATCGATGGTTCAGTTCGGGGCAAGCTAAGAAAGCTTCATACCAACTTAGCCGCTTAAATTAGAGGATAATTTTCATGTCAGAACAAGTAGCATTAAATCCTTCTGAAATCAGTGAATTAATCAGAAAGAAAATAGAACAGTTCAATGTAGTATCTGAAGCAAACGATGAAGGTACTGTAGTAAGCTTTAAAGACAACGTTGCTACAATTCATGGTCTTAAAGACGTAATGGCTGGGGAAATGATTGAGTTCCCAGGCGGAGTTTATGGTCTTGCGTTAAACTTAGAGCGCGATGCAGTAGGTGCAGTAATCCTTGGTGATGCTTCATCTTTAGCTGAAGGCCAAAAAGTTAAATGTACGGGTCGTATTCTTGAAGTGCCAGTAGGTAACGCACTTTTAGGTCGTGTAGTTGATGCATTAGGTAACCCAATTGATGGAAAAGGCCCAATTGAAGCAACTGCTATGGCGCCAATCGAGAAAGTAGCTCCTGGCGTTATTGCTCGTAAATCAGTAGATCAACCAGTACAAACTGGATTAATCGCGATTGATGCGATGGTACCAGTTGGCCGTGGACAGCGTGAGCTGATCATTGGTGACCGTCAAACTGGTAAAACAGCGATTGCTATTGATGCCATCATTAACCAAAAAGGTACTGGCGTTAAGTGCGTATACGTAGCTGTTGGCCAGAAGGCTTCTTCAGTTGCCGCAATCGTACGTAAATTAGAAGAGCACGGCGCATTAGAGCACACTATTGTTGTCGTTGCGGGTGCTTCTGATACAGCTGCATTACAGTTTATTGCTCCTTACGCAGGATGCACCATGGGTGAATACTTCATGGAGCGTGGCGAAGATGCATTAATCGTTTATGATGATTTAACCAAGCAAGCTTGGGCATACCGCCAAATTTCCTTGTTACTACGTAGACCACCAGGTCGTGAAGCGTATCCAGGGGATATTTTCTACTTACATTCACGTCTCTTAGAAAGAGCTGCGCGTATTAACGCTGATGAAGTAGAAAAATTAACTAAAGGCGAAGTAAAAGGTAAAACAGGTTCATTAACTGCATTGCCAATTATTGAGACGCAAGCGGGTGACGTATCTGCATTCGTACCTACTAACGTAATTTCGATCACTGACGGTCAGATTTTCCTTGATGTTGACTTATTCAACTCCGGTGTTCGACCTGCGATTAACTCAGGTTTGTCAGTATCGCGTGTGGGTGGTGCGGCACAAACTAAGATCATGAAAAAGCTTGGTGGTGGTACTCGTTTAGCATTAGCTCAGTTCCGTGAATTAGAGGCCTTCTCTCAGTTCGCATCTGACCTTGACGATGCAACCCGTAAGCAATTAGAGCGTGGTCAACGTATTACTGAACTTATGAAGCAAAAACAATATGCTCCATACTCTGTAGCAGATATGGGTGTTGCCTTGTTTGTTGTTGAAAAAGGTTATTTAGATGATGTTCCATTAAATGAAATTTCATCATTCTTAGGTTCTTTACATGACTACATGCGTACTACTCAAGCTGCATTGATGCATTCAATCAATGAAGCAGGTGCTTACGATAACGATATTGAAGCACAATTGAAGAAAGCTGTTGAAGACTTTAAACGTACAGCTAGTTGGTAGTCAATTTAAGGCGAGATAAGATATGGCTGGAGCAAAAGAAATCCGTTCTAAGATTTCGAGTATTAATAAAACTCGAAAGATTACTCGTGCAATGGAAATGGTGGCTGCAAGTAAAATGCGCAAAACACAAGACAGAATGCGCGCATCCAAGCCCTATGCCAACAAAATTTATAGTGTGGTAAAACACATTGCTCGCGCGAACTCTGAATACAATCATCCATTCATGGGGCAGCGCGAGATTAATCGCATAGGTCTTATTGTGGTTACTTCAGATCGCGGTTTATGCGGTGGTTTAAATGCAAATTTATTGCGTGAAACTGTACGTACGATCCGTGATTGGAAATCCAATGGTAAGGAAGTTGATATTGCGGTTATTGGCCGCAAAGGACAAGCGTTCTTCAAGCGTGTTGGTAGCAATGTACTTGGGTCAAAAGATCATTTAGGCGATACACCAAGCATTAATGATTTAGTCGGTATCGTAAAAGTTATGTTAGATGCTTTTTACACCGGTAAGATTGATGCATTACATATCGTATACAACGAGTTTGTTAACACCATGACGCAAAAGCCATTGGTGAAACAATTACTACCATTGCCAAAATCAGAAGATGACAGCAAGACAATGGGACATCACTGGGACTACATTTATGAACCAGATGCTAAAGACTTGTTGGATAATCTTTTAGAACGTTATATCGAATTGCAAGTGTATCAGGCTGTTGTGGAAAACATCGCCTGTGAACAAGCGGCAAAAATGATTGCAATGAAAAGCGCAACCGACAACGCTGGTGATTTGATTAAAGAATTTCAATTGGCTTATAACAAAGCTCGACAAGCTGCAATTACTCAAGAATTGGCAGAGATTGTCGGTGGCGCAGCCGCTTTATAAGAGGGTATATAATGAGCAGCGTAGATACAGTAGCAGTTAAAAATATCGGGACAATCGTAGAGATTATTGGTGCGGTTGTGGACGTTGAATTCCCACGCGACAACGTTCCCAAAATCAATGATGCATTGAAACAAGTTGATGGTGAGTTGGTTTTCGAAGTGCAACAACAGCTAGGTGATGGCGTTGTGCGTACCATCGCTATGGGAACCACTGACGGTATGAAGCGTGGTTTAAAAGTTGAAAATACTGGCTACCCAATTCAAGTTCCAGTGGGTAAAAAGACTCTAGGTCGTATTATGGACGTATTAGGCCGTCCAGTAGACGACGCGGGCCCAATCGGTGCTGATGAGCACTGGGCGATTCACCGTAAGGCACCAAGCTACGAAGAGCAAGCAGGTAGCCAAGAGCTCTTAGAAACTGGGATTAAAGTTATTGACTTGCTTTGCCCATTTGCTAAAGGTGGTAAAGTTGGTCTGTTCGGTGGTGCGGGTGTGGGTAAAACCGTAAACATGATGGAATTAATCCGTAACATCGCGATTGAGCACAGCGGTTACTCAGTATTTGCCGGTGTGGGAGAGCGTACTCGTGAAGGTAACGACTTCTATCATGAAATGAAAGATTCAAACGTACTGGATAAAGTATCTCTAGTATACGGTCAGATGAACGAGCCACCAGGTAACCGTTTACGTGTTGCATTAACTGGTTTGACCATGGCGGAAAAATTCCGTGACGAAGGCCGTGACGTATTATTGTTCGTAGATAATATTTACCGTTATACCTTAGCAGGGGTTGAAGTATCCGCTCTCTTAGGTCGTATGCCTTCAGCGGTGGGTTACCAGCCTACACTGGCAGAAGAAATGGGTATGCTCCAAGAGCGTATTACTTCTACTAAGACTGGTTCTATTACGTCAATTCAAGCAGTATACGTACCTGCGGATGACTTGACTGACCCATCACCAGCTACTACTTTCGCGCATTTGGATGCGACCGTTGTATTGTCACGTCAAATCGCTGAATTAGGTATTTATCCTGCGGTGGATCCATTAGACTCGACTTCACGTCAGTTAGATCCATTAGTTGTAGGTCAAGAACACTACGATACAGCGCGTCGTGTACAACAAACTTTACAACGCTACAAAGAATTGAAAGATATTATCGCAATTCTAGGTATGGACGAATTATCAGAAGAAGACAAGCGCGTAGTAACTCGTGCTCGTAAGATTCAACGATTCTTGTCACAACCATTCTTCGTTGCTGAAGTCTTCACTGGTTCTCCAGGTAAATACGTATCTTTAAAAGATACTATTAAAGGCTTCCAAGGCATTCTTGCTGGTGAATACGATGATTTACCTGAGCAAGCATTCTATATGGTCGGTAGCATTGAGGAAGCGGTTGCTAAAGCGAAAACCTTATGAGGCAAGATGACATGACTATAACAACGCACTTGGATATCGTTAGTGCTGAACAGGAAATATTCTCTGGCTTAGTAGAGATGGTCGTTGCTACTGGGGAATTAGGTGAAGTGGGTATTACTGCAGGTCATGCCCCTTTACTGACTGTCTTGAAACCAGGCGAAGTCAGATTGACTTTACCTGGCGGTCATCAAGATATTTACTATGTTCAGGGCGGTATGTTAGAAGTACAACCAAACTGTGTCACCGTTCTGGCCGATGTGGTTGAGCGCGCAGATCATCTTGATGAGGCTGCTGCTCTAGCTGCAAAAGCACAAGCAGAAGCTGATATGGCGAACAAGAGTGGCGAGATGGATTATTCTGTCGCAGCTGCTGAGTTGGCCCGTGCTGTTGCCCAAATCCGTGCTATTCAAAAAGTCAGAAAAACAGTTAAGTAGATTCTTATGCCGAGAAAAGCGAATGCTTTATCTCGGCTTCTTCTTCGATTCTCAAGTATCATTTCTTTTCGATTTATCCGCGGACTTATTATTTTCTATAGAGTCCTCCGATTTTTGCTATTTGCAAAAAATGTAGTTTTTCTTATGCCGATGTTCACGAATACGAATGAGCGAATTGCTTGGTCAAGCTCAACAAAAATTATTTGTGGTGCAACCTAGGTTGGGCGTGCAGCAGCCCAACATTTTGATGTCGTGATTTAGGCGTAGCAATATAAACTTCGGTACTTACAATAACTTAGCAGATTTATTCCTGCGTCATACACAAGGTTATCCACAGGTTGTTCATAAGGGGCAAAGAACGAACTCAATAAATATATTTAAAAATCAATAAGTTAAGTTGATATAACCGCTGTGCTTGAAAAAAAAGATAAAGTTATTCACAATTTGCAGGCTGTATATATATCTAACATTCCCTTTCCTCTGGTAAAATAGCTATGCAAGGGCCCAGAGCAATGGTTAAATAGTCTTAATAGATAACGATGAAAACAAAATTATGAACGAAGCTACAGAACGAAAAGAACTCACTGAATTTACAGAAAAAGCTTATCTTGATTACTCTATGTATGTCATTCTCGATAGAGCGTTACCGCATATTGCTGACGGACTCAAACCGGTACAACGACGTATTGTGTATGCGATGTCCGAATTAGGCTTAAAGGCCACAGCCAAACATAAAAAATCCGCGCGTACTGTGGGGGATGTCTTAGGTAAATTCCATCCTCATGGCGACAGTGCTTGTTATGAAGCAATGGTTTTAATGGCTCAGCCATTCTCCTATCGTTATCCATTTGTTGATGGCCAAGGAAACTGGGGTTCTCCCGATGATCCAAAATCATTCGCAGCTATGCGTTATACAGAAGCGCGTTTGTCTGCTTATGCGGAAGTATTACTTTCAGAGTTACAGCAAGGAACGGTTGATTGGGTAGATAACTTTGATGGGACTTTGCAAGAGCCTGCATTACTTCCCGCTCGTTTACCTAATATCCTGTTAAATGGTGCTACCGGGATTGCGGTAGGTATGGCTTCGGATATTTTGCCGCATAACTTAACGGAAGTAGCGAATGCCTGTGTGCATTTGTTGGAGAATCCACAAGCCGATTTGGCCACTATTAATCAATATATTAAAGGCCCTGACTTTCCTACGGCAGCGGAAATTATTACGCCACCAGAAATGATTTCAACGCTGTATGAGACTGGTAATGGCTCCATTAAAATGCGCGCTATTTACAACTTGGAAAAGCAAAACATCGTCATCACTGCATTACCCTATCAAGTCTCTGGTGCGAAAGTGATGGAGCAAATTGCATTACAAATGCAGCAAAAAAAATTGCCGATGGTTGAGGACCTCCGCGATGAGTCGGATCATGAACATCCCACACGTCTGGTCATTATTCCTCGTTCCAATCGTGTCGATGTAGATGGCTTAATGTCGCATTTATTTGCTACCACCGATTTAGAGCGCAGTTATCGCGTGAACTTTAATATGATCGGTCTTGATGGTAAGCCTAAAGTAAAAAATCTATTAACCATTCTCAATGAGTGGTTGGTTTATCGTATTGGCGTGGTAACTCGCCGTTTAGAATATCGTTTGGCAAAAGTTCTCGAACGCATTCACGTGTTAGAAGGCTTGCTCATTGCTTATTTGAATATTGATGAAGTAATCGCCATTATTCGCGAGCATGACAATCCTAAAGAAGGGCTCATTGCGCGTTTTAATTTAAGCGAACGACAGGCTGAAGCAATTTTAGAAATGAAATTGCGTCATTTGGCGAAATTAGAAGAGTTTAAGATACGTGGCGAGTTGGATGATTTATCTGCTGAGCGCGATCAATTACAAAGCACCTTGGCTAGCGAGACTAAGTTGAGAAACTTAGTTAAAGAAGAAATTATTCGCGATCGTGATGAGTTCGGTGATGTTCGACGCTCACCTATTATCGTGCGCCAAGAGTCACAAGCGTTAAAAGAAGAAGACATTCTGCCTAATGAGCCAATCACCGTAGTTCTCTCCAAGAATGGTTGGGTACGTGCCGCGAAAGGGCATGATGTCAATGGCACCGAACTGAGCTATAAAGCAGGAGATGAGTTTAAGGCGCAAGCTGCTGGTCGTTCAAACCAGCAAATCATTTTCTTTGATAGTGAGGGGAAGGTTTATTCCTTACCTGGACACTCATTACCTTCCGCCCGTGGGCAAGGCGAACCACTCACTGGAAAATTAAATCCTGCTGAGGGAGCTTTGTTTGAAACGGTTGTTGGCGGTGAAGCCGAACAAAAGGTTTTATTAGCAAGCGATGCGGGTTATGGATTTATTGCCACCATTAGCGATCTTTATGTGAAAAATCGTAATGGTAAAGCTTGCATTAAATTGCCCGAAGCCAGCCTCATTTTGCCACCACGCATCGTGCCTAATCATGAAGAGCTTTTAGTGGCCTGTGCGACTAGTGTAGGACGATTGTTAGTATTTCCTGTTAAGGAGCTACCGGAGTTATCTCGTGGTAAAGGTAATAAGTTAATTAGCATTCCTTCCGCTAAAGCTGCGTCACGTGAGGAGTATGTTATTGATGTGCAAGTCCTCACTAAGAATGACTCCCTTACTGTCCATGCTGGAAAGCGCCACTTCACGCTGAAAGGAGGGGATTTGGAACATTATTTAGGCGAACGTGGACGTCGAGGCAATCGCCTGCCACGTGGTTTGCAGAATGTAACCCAGCTGCAGGTGACTGAGGCTGGTTAGAGGAAAATTAAAGTAGGTTAGGTCCATGGCCCAACAACAACGCGTTGAACCGTACCAGAACACCATATTGGGCCATGGGCACCAATATGGTGCGATTCCTCCTCAAAAAAATTCACTACCAAATTAGAAATAGTGATGATAAAGTCTTGTATATGCTACATATTGGTAATCGCTTATCCCCACGGTACTAGGTCTTGGCCTTAAAAAACTCACTGCGTTTAGGATGACGTATCACGTGGAGTGAAGGAAAACAGTTGCAATAGGGAAATACTAGCTCCATGTTGAAGACTTTTATTGTTTTAGTTTGTCTGTTTCTAAGTTCTTGTATGGTCGGTCCTAATTATAAAGAGCCGAACAAACAAGTCGCACCGCATTGGGCAAAAAAAGATGCTTCCGTTAAAGAAAAGCCATTTAAATACACTAAATGGTGGCAAGAATTCCGCGATCCAGTTCTGACCGCAGTTATTTATGAAGGCTATCATAGCAATCTATCCGTGCAAGCGGCGGGCGTGAAGGTATTACAGACCCGAGCCCAGTTGGCGCAGAGCGTGGGGCAGTTATATCCACAACAGCAAGCGATGTTGGGAAATTATACCTACAACCGAATTGGTGGCACCTCCCTCCAGCAAATTTTACCGCAATCTTTTGATACGGCTTTAATGGGGTTTTCCGCGAATTGGGAGATTGATTTTTGGGGGAAATACCGTCGCGCAATTCAAGCAAAAGACGCCGCCTTTTTAAGTTCCTTGGCGGCATATGATAATGCCTTGACCACACTGACAGCGGATGTGGCGACTACCTATATTAAAATCCGCACGTATGAATCTCAAATTAAAATCACTAAAGCCAACATCGTTGTGCAAAAAATGGGATTAAATATCGCGCGTGCGCGTTATACGGCAGGACAAGCAAGTCTTGTTGATGTGGAACAAGCGATGACCGAATTGGCACAAACCGAAGCCAGCCTTCCGTCAATTGTGACTAATTTACAACAACAAAAAGATGCACTTGCAGTTTTGTTGGGGACTATTCCCAACAATATCGATGCTCTCATTCAAAAAAGCAGAGGCATTCCCAAAGCTCCGCGTTCAATTGCTGTAGGTATTCCTAAAGAAACAATGGCTAGACGTCCTGATGTACAACAAGCTCGTTTAGATGCGATTGGGCAATCGGCAGCGATTGGTGCTGAAAAAGCGAATTTATTCCCATCACTGTCATTAAATGGCGCATTTGCCTTTTCTTCTAATAGCATTGGCCAATCGTCCGTTGGTGATTTATTCCATTGGTCAAATCGTAACATCTCTGCAGGTCCCAGTTTCACCTGGCCAATATTAAATTATGGGCAGATTACCAATGGAGTGCGGGCACAGGATGCAGCATTCCAGCAATCCTTATTAAATTATGTCAATGTGGTACTAAAAGCTCAACAAGAAGTACAAGATAATATTACTGCATACATCGAAGCCAAAAAAGCCGAACGTTATTTAGCAAAAGCGAATGTCTCTGCGACTAAATCCTTACAATTAGCCTTAATTCGGTATAAAGAAGGGGAAACAGACTTTACCCCAGTACTGAATGCAGAACAGCAACAATTAAGTGTACAAACCTCACTTGTTAATGCTCAGGGAACTATTCCGCAGGCCTTAGTTGCGCTGTATCGAGCACTTGGTGGCGGCTGGGATATTCGTGGTTGTGACGATGTTGTCTCACAACAAATTAAAACTGAAATGGCGGCACGGACCAATTGGGGGGGCTTGTTGAAACAACAAAACCATCAGCCACCGGCCACAAGAAAACAGAAGATTAAAGAACTTTATTTGCCAAAATGGTAGCCAGTATGAACTTTAATAAAAATTCGAAATCAGTTAAATATGCAGGGATTGCCGTAGCGGCTTTATTTTTTATCTACTTAATCGCTCATTTATTTTCTAAACCTAAAGTCGCGGAAATACCCCCCCCTTCGGTGGTGATACAAAAGCCTATACGTCAGGAAATGGTTGAGTATGTGACTCAAACGGGTTCTACGGTTGCGTTTAATTCGGTTAACTTAGTAGCACGGGTTGCAGGTTATCTGGAAAAAATAGAGTTCGTTGATGGAACCTTTGTAAAAAAAGGACAAGAGTTATTTGTAATTCAGCCTCAACCTTATATGGAGCAATTAAAAGCGGCTCAAGCCACGGTTGTCGCGCAAAAGGCTGCAAATGCTTATAACAAAAACGAATATGAACGCCAACAACGCATGTTCAAACAAAATGCTACCTCCAAAAATGAGGTGGAAAAATGGCTCGCTAAAACTCAGGAGGTAGCGGCTGAAATCGATAAATCCACCGCCGAAGCCGTCAATGCACAAATCACCTACAGTTATACCCACGTTTTATCACCCTTTGATGGTCGTATTGGTCGGCATTTAGTGGATATTGGTAATTTAGTCGGTAACGGACAAGCAACTAATTTAGCAACAGTGGAGCAAATAGACCCACTCTATGTTTATTTTAACTTGAATGAACTGGATCTGCTTAAGTTAAGAGCTGCAGCAAAAGAAATGGGTATTTCTCCTAAAGATTTTGATAAGGTTCCGGTTTACGTTAGTTTACAAAGTGATCCTAATAAGGAATATAAAGCGACATTGGACTTCGTCAATACAGGCTTGAATGCTGCCACAGGAACGATGGAGTTACGAGCCAAATTACCCAACAAAGATCACTTATTTCTCCCTGGCCTTTTTGTACAAGTACGTATTGCTGTGACGAAGCCCAAACAGCAGCTAACCGTACCTGATACGGCCATACTTTACGATCAGATCGGCCCTTATGTATTAGTCGCTGATAAAGAGAATAAGGTTGTTTTGAAGCGGGTTACATTAGGGAGTGCCAAACAAGGAGTGCGGGGAATTGTTAAGGGGATTGATGCACAGGACAATATTATTGTTGATGGTGTGCAAAATGCGACTCCAGGTAATAAAGTGCAGCCACAAAAGCAAGCAGACTCATCTAGTGAGAGCAAAGCCAAATGATTTCCAAATTTTTTATTGAACGGCCTATCTTAGCGAACGTTATTGCCCTTCTGCTGGTTTTATTGGGCTTGGTAGCCATTATGGCTTTACCGATAACGCAGTATCCGTCGATCGTACCCCCCACGATTCAGGTGACGACTACTTATCCTGGAGCGGATGCAAAAACCCTCATTAATACCGTAGGTCTCCCTATTGAACAACAGGTCAATGGG
Organism: Legionella lytica; assembly: GCF_023921225.1. Taxonomy (NCBI): domain Bacteria; kingdom Pseudomonadati; phylum Pseudomonadota; class Gammaproteobacteria; order Legionellales; family Legionellaceae; genus Legionella; species Legionella lytica. Next base: position 3,061,215 of record NZ_CP071527.1, on the reverse strand, counting down.
GTGGAAAAAATGCTGTACATGCAATCTACCAGCACCAACAATGGTACGTATACACTCATTGTTACCTTTGCAATTGGCACCGATTTGAACTTTGCGCAAGTTTTGGTACAAAACCGGGTGCAAGCTGCGATGGCCCAGCTTCCAGATGCAGTACAGAAGCAAGGGGTGGTTGTCCAACAAAAGTCGACCGCTATTTTGCAATTTATTACTCTAACCTCAGAACATGGCGAGTACGATGGCCTCTTTTTGAATAATTACGCAACCATTAACATGCAAAATGAATTGGCACGTTTACCTGGTGTCGGTAATGTGCTTATTTTTGGTACGGGAAACTATGCCATGCGTATATGGCTGGATCCGCAAAAAATGCTCTCCTATGCGTTAAACCCTAGTGATGTGTTAAATGCGATTAGCCGCCAGAACCAAGAGGTTTCTGCCGGACAAATTGGTGGGCAACCAACTCAAGGGGCGCAGCCTTATCAGTTTACGGTAAACGTGCCGGGGCAGCTTGCCGATCAAGACGAATTTGCCAACATTATTGTAAAAACCGTAGCCACCCAAACGAATGAAAGTGCCAATGGCAGTAGCAGCGCCAAGATTGTTCGTATTCGCGATGTAGGACGGGTGGAGTTGGGGTCTTCTAGCTACAATCAGTTGGCTAAATTGAATAATCAACCAACAGCTGCAATTGGAATTTATCAGCTTCCTGGTGCGAATGCGCTACAAGTTGCTGAGAGTGTGCGCACGGCTGTTGCGAAAATGGCGACGAAGTTCCCTCCTGGAATGAAGTATTCCATTCCTTTCGATACTACTATTTTCGTAAAGGCCTCTGTTGAGGAAGTTTATAAGACTCTATACGAAGCAGGTATTTTGGTCCTCATTGTTATTCTTGTGTTCTTACAAAATTTCCGTGCAACCTTAGTGCCGGCGACAACCGTACCGGTAACCATCATTGGTGCGTTTTTTGCCCTGCTATTAATGAGCTATTCGATTAACCTGTTGACCTTATTTGCTTTGGTTTTAGCGATTGGTATTGTGGTTGATGATGCGATAGTTATTGTTGAGGGGGTTAGTCAACATATTGAGCATGGCAGCCCGCCTAAAGAATCAGCGATTAAGGCAATGACGGAATTGCTTGGCCCCATTATTGGTATTACTTTAGTATTGATGGCGGTATTTGTACCTGCTGGGTTTATGCCAGGCTTAACAGGGGCAATGTACGCACAATTTGCCTTAGTGATTGCGGCTACTGCGTTTATCAGTGCGATCAATGCGATGACCTTAAAGCCAACTCAATGCGCTTTGTGGCTTAAACCTGTGGACCCCCATAAAAAGAAAAATGCGGCGTTTCGTTTTTTTGATAAATTGTATAACCCCGTTGAGGAAACCTACATTGGTTTTATGGATCGCTTAGTGCATCGTTATAAGCTTGCTTGTTTCGTAGGAATTATCCTTGTTTTACTAGCGATTTTAGGTCTAAGCCGTATTCCAACCGGATTTATTCCGGTAGAAGATCAGGGCTATATGATGATGAACGTCCAGTTGCCTGATGGTGCAAGCTTAGGAAGAACGGAAGCTTTATTACATCGCTTAAGTGATCAGGTTTCCAAAGTCGGTGGTGTTGCCGATGTGATTGCTATTGATGGGATTTCCTTATTGGATAATAGTTCCAGTTTAGCCAATGCTGGTGTCTTATATATTATGTTTAAAGATTGGAGTGTTCGCGGTAAGGAAGAAGGCTTATTACCGCTCTATAACAAGCTTAATGATATTGCGGAGAAAACCTTAGACGCTAAAGTGCTAGTGATGGTACCTCCTCCCATCCAAGGACTAGGTATGTCAGGCGGTTTTCAAATGCAGCTGGAATTGCAGGATGGCTCATTTGATTATCGCAAATTGCAGGCAGCAACCGATCAATTGATTCGTTATGCGAGTCAGCAACCGGAATTACAACGTTTAATGACTTCATTCCGTGCCTCAGTACCTCAGGTTGCAGCACCCATTAACCGCACTAAAGCCGAATCGCTAGGAGTAAAAATAGGTGATGCCTCCGATACCTTGCAAACTTATCTAGGTTCTTCTTATGTGAATTTATTTACCAAGTTTGGACAAGTGTTTCAAGTTTATGTGCAGGCGGATGCGCCTTATCGCATGAGCGTTGAAGAGGTACGAAATTATTATGTTAAAAATGCATCTGGAGATATGGTGCCTTTAGGTACGTTAACGGATATTAGTCCGACCGTAGGTCCTTCCTTAATATCCTTGTATAACTTATATCCTTCCAGCAATATTTATGGATCAGCTGCTCCAGGTTACAGTTCGGGACAGGCAATGGCGGCAATGGAGCGCGTTGCGAAGCAAGTATTACCCGCAGGGGTTGCTTTTGAATGGACCAGTACTGCCTATCAAGAAAAAACAGCGGGTAATATGAGTTACTATATTTTCATTTTATCGCTTATTTTGATCTACTTAATTCTTGCAGGCCAATATGAGAATTGGGTGACACCATTGGCCATTTTATTAAGTGTGCCTTTGGCATTGATTGGTACAGTATTAGCTTTATCTGTTCTGGGCTTGGCGAATAATATGTATACCCAGATCGGTATATTATTGTTAATTGCCTTAGCGGCCAAGAATGCGATTTTAATCGTAGAAGTGGCTCGTGAACAACGGCTTTTTCATAAAAAATCTATCATGGAAGCAGCCGTTCTTGGCGCAAAAACTCGTTTCCGTCCTATTTTGATGACCTCGTTTGCTTTTATTTTAGGGGTGATGCCTTTGGTCTTCGCAACCGGGGCTGGGGCTAATGCGCGACGTTCGATTGGGATTGCAGTTTGCAGTGGGATGCTGGCCTCAACCTGTCTTGCCGTTGTATTTGTACCTGCTTTTTATGTGATGCTACAAACTTGGCAAGAGCGTCGCCAGGAGAAAAAGGCCGCTAAAAGAAGCCCTGAGCCTTTAAATACCCCACATTAACAGGATATTTTGAAAAGCCTCTCTTCTAACCTTCAAGTTAATGATATTTTTTAATGACTGCCGTTTGGGCCCCTTGTCCCAACACGGCGTTTTGCTATGGCTCGATGCCTTGTTGGCTAGGATCCCAAGCCGGATAAGATTCTTTTTTATTCAATTAGGTGTAAATCAATGCCTTTGTGGGCTAAAGTTATTTAGTTTGGCTACAAATTCTGCTAAAATCATAGTTATGAAGGCAACCTGGGGATTGAAATATGTTGAAAGAGCAACAAGTACAACAACGAGCCTATATTGAATTGCTGACGGAGCGAGCAAAACAAGAAGCATTGGCAAGATTGGCTGATCCCCGCAAAGGGCCATTACTTTTTGATCCGCAGGGACGTGTATTAATTAATGTACGTTTGAGCAGCGACGATCTGGCTGCATTTGATAATCTTGGGCATAAACCTACCCCAGTAACTACCGTAAGCTTGGATGTTCTTGGCAATCCCTCGCATGATTATGATGATTTAAAACGGGCATATCGTGAACAATATGATTTGGCTCATGATGGGCTAACTGACGATGATAATGTAAAAGAGAAGCAAGAAAATGCCCTAATGGGAATTCGCGGTAGCGTTATTCCTTTGCAGCAAGAATATCATTTCCATTTAGCGTTAACGGCACGAAGCTATGCTGCGGCAGGTCGTTTTACGGAAGCTCAAATGGAACAGGCTCATGAAGCCGCTATGGTTCGAGTTCAAGGCCTAATTACCGCGGCAGTAAAGGATGCAATGGAAAAGGCCACCAAAAATGGTGAGGTTGACGATGTAAAATTCGTGCAAGCACTTGATAAAGCACGTAAGAAAATTTCTACTGATGCTCATAGGATTTTAGTCGAAGAAATCACTCGAGCTACAGGGGTTATTTTAACCAAAAAAGAAATCAAAGATCTTCATTTGAAGCATACCGCTGAGATTACTACCGCTACCCCGAATGACGTGGTGCATATAGATCAAGATATGGGGCAAACAACCTTAATCGCAGGCTCACAAGTGACTGCCCATGATCGTGGGGTAGGCGCAGAGCATCTTGCCGACCGACGCTTGATTACTATCGCTCATGATGAGGCGAATCAAGGGCTACCAAGAATTCAGGTTCGGGTGCCTTCTCTGGATGTGAAAGAAAAAATTAAGCCTCAGGATGCGATTGCTGATGTTGAGGTAAAACTGGATCATATTCGTGAGAAATACCACATTGGCGAGAGTGTTAATGAGGGGCCTGGTGGCATTAAAGCGTTTACCTATAATTTGCATACGGCGCTTAATGACAGTTTAGAAGGTGGTAAAAATAAGCAATCTCAAGGGGCTAAATATATATTAACTGGAGCACATAATTATAACGCAGCACAATTAGACAAAGAACCTCCTGTTTTTTGTTTGGTGCAGAATATATCGGTTAATGGTTTTGGTGACAGTTTGGGCTATGGCTGGAACGCGTTAAGAAATGAAGCAACCTTAATGGCTGAAATGTCGATGATGTATAATTTGGTTGCCGAAGATGATCCGCAACGAGCTCATGTAGAAGCTGCATTTAATGCGTATAAAGAATATTTAACCGATGATAAGCGTGGACCTTACTTTTCACAATCCTCACAGGCAAAAGAAGCGAGACAAGCAATCAAGGATGTAAAAGCCGGATGGGCAAAAACTGCGGAACGTGGTGTGGTTGATGATCAATTGAGTTCAGCAGAGCAAACGCTTGAGTCCGCGAAATTAGCCATGAAGGCGATGATGGCTAATAACTTACATCAATCTCATGAGCATGCGAAATTGTTCCAATCCATGAGTATCTTTGTGGAGCAGGCTTCAATTGCGGGTTGTAAGAGTGGTAATGAACGTGCTCAGGCGATTAATGGGCGGGTTGCCGTTTTGGATAGCGTTGCCTCTCAAAAAGATGATCCGATTGTTCAGGCGATTAATGCAGTAGCTCAGGCAAAAACATCTAAAGAGGTTACTAAAGCTACAGCGAACTTAAAGCAGGCCTTAGATTCTCAATACGATAATCATTTACAATCCGGTGCTTCAATTATTAGTGATGTAGACCAGGGGGCTGCAGCGAAAGTTAATGCGAAAAGAGGCTTTGCAGGGCTTTTCAATCGTAACTACGCTGAGGAATCAACTTTAGATCATTTGCAGCAAGCTAAAGCTGGCAAAATGCAGGCTCATAAAAATCTGACTAAAGAATCTACAGATGCTTGGGAGGGGCCCCAGGCTAAAGGGTATTTTGCCTTTGCTCGTGAAAAATGGGGTGGAGTTTTGGGAACTATTGGGGCTCTCCTTGGTTTTGCTGCCCCGAGCTATTTCCAACATAAAAGCGAGGTAAAAGCGGAGCATGATGCCTTTATGAATGACTTGCATAAAGCACAAGAGGATTATCAGCAAGCTAAGGAAACAGCGTTGGCCAGCATGGTAAATGCCAGTTATGATGCTCGCATTGAAATCGAGGCAGAGCAGGTAAAACTTAAGTCTGAGCAAGAACAGCTTAAGGTTCAGGAAGAAGGGCTTGGCGAAAGAGTAAGTCATGAAGAACATATTGTAGTCGATGCTCAGCTTAAAGATGAGCGGGCACTTATTGCTGAGGGCGAAAAACAAGAGGTTGTAAAGGACGGTCCTGAACCTGTTCAGTGGCGCAAGGGTGGGGTACGCGCTACAGATGGCAGTCTTGAACCGACACGTAAAGATTCACTACAAAAACACTCAGCTGATTTTAGAGACGCGTTGGGTGATATTAAAAAAATTGGTGATAGGCTTAGGAAAAACGAAGAGCAGCAACAGGAAGTTGTAGGAAACAGGCCTGGTGCACATAATTAATCTTATCTCTGCGTCGTCATTGCGAATGCAGTTAATTCAGGGGTTCGGACCTTGGCTTTTGTAGGTTAAGGATAAAGAAAGCCTGGTGCTCGCAACCAGGCTGGACTTTGAATAGATGTTTCCCGTGAAACAATGGCTTATTCTACTAGCAACGCGCCAATTTGTTCTTTTTGTTCCGCGTTTAATCCAGTTAACGCGAGGGTGGCTTGTCCGGCTGCCTGATATAATTGGCGTAGCTGAGGATTTTCTAGCGCATCTAAGTGCAAAGTAATGGTATTGATATCGCCTCGGGCTAGCGGACCGGTGAGTGCCTCATTAACGGCGGTTACTTGCTGTAGGTTATTGATATTGCCCTGTGCTAAGTTAATCAACATTCTTCGTGCTTGCTCTGAGGGTAAACCCGCGTTTAAAAGTAATTCTTCACTATAGGCAACAAGGGTGACTAAATAATTCGAGGCGATACATGCCGCGGCATGATACACGGCTTTATTTTCTGGAAGCATGTTCGATACATAAGCGCCTAATTGGCTAAAAGAGGTTTTTAACCAGTCGCATACGGCCGCATCCCCCTCTAAGACACAATCAACTTGATAAAAGGCAGCGGCATCTACATAGCCCATCTTGAATGCTTTTAATGGATGAAAACTGGCAACGGAGCATCCTAACTGTTTTAACGGGGCTAGCAATGAAGAGTTTAATACACCACTACTATGGATGACAAAACTTCCTGGTTTTAAATTGGCTTCTCGAAGAAGGTCCGCGACTACCTGTGGAATAACATCATCATTACAGCATAGCCAGGTAATTTCTGCTTCAGGGAGTTGTTTGAGCTGAGGAATCGCAAGACCTACGCCAATATCTTCGCAGGCTTGTTGGGCGCTGTCGAGGCTGCGATTACACACGGTTAGAGAGGAAATAATTTGTGCTGAGTTTAATGCTCGTGCAATGTTTTTCCCTAAACGCCCTGCCCCAATTATGTTACATCGCATAAAATTACAACCTTTTTAAATTTTGTTGCAAAAAAACGCATTTATAATGCAGTTTTTTCAAAAATTTATCACCCTTTGCTGGTATTATTGGTTATAATAGCCACAAATTGTCATTTTGGGAATTGAATTATGCCTTATTTGGTAAAAGGAAATGCGCTTCAACTTTTCTCCGCTTTTGGCTGCCCACAGTTTGTTATGTCGACTGGGAAGCAAGAGAATGTGGTTGTTGCAGATTTGCCGCGAACTCCTTTTTTAGGTAACGAAACCCAAGCAAATCAGCATCTCAATATATGGAGTCAGGATTCTGCCGCTAAATATTATACACAGGGCGACCAGTCAGCTGAAATTCTAAAGATTCTTTTAGGTCTTCGGCCGCTAAAAAAAGCACAGGAAAATGAGGACCAATACCAACAAAACTTTGTCTGCCAGCGTTTAGCTTTCATTGATGAGAATAAAGAAAATTGCGGTATGATAATTATGTATCGGCGTGATGAACCAGGACAATGGATGATAGGGTTTACCCGTAAACCACATATGAATCCAAGAACTCGGTCGGTTACCCTTCTTTCCAGCTTTGATTTAAACGCACATATTAAAGACGCTAAATTTGAGCTGGCTTCGAGCTCTGAACCAACAACAAAGAATCAGTTTCTGGCGCAACTTAATGCGGCTGCCCCGCAGGAATTGTTGCAATTGGCGTTTAATGCAGAAAATGATGAAATTAACCCACGTTTTGAGCGTATTAGTCTGCTATTACGTTTCCTGAAAATCAATGAGAAAAGGGCGACAATCGCAGATCCCGTTGATTTATCCAAAATTGATTTACCACGACTCTTTGCAGAAAACCCGGCATTAGATCTAATCATGAAATATAACGTGCCTTTTTCGATGGCGATGTTACAAGACTGCCTATCAGACAATAGTCCGTTATGCCAGGAATTGGAACGTGTCGTCCTCAGTAATAATGAGAAAATTAGCCGTAATTTATTGACAATGACGGCCGTTCTGTATGAAGAGGAATTTATCAATAAGAAAAAGGGTGCTTTAACTGCGAATCGGCAGTTGCTCTGCCCTGAGTTTATTAAAGAATATAGTGGTTTTATGTGGGATAGAGAGCAAATAACCTTACTGCCAATTTTGTGGCAAAGAAAGTACTCTAAAGAGCTTATCCATAAAATTCTGTCGAATGACTTTTATTTCCGACCGGTAAGCCGCTTAACTCAATTAAAGCCAGATAATGGACATACTCAGAATGTGCCAAGTATTGGATTTACTCAGCATGTTCCCAAATTTTTTGAAGAACCAGAAAAATTAAACGCCTTAGAATTTATTAATGGTATTTCTGATGTGCATGCTAAAGATCTCTGTTTAATCGTATGGGCTACAAACCCCTTAACAATAGACGGTTACAAGGAAATTGTTGCAGCGACACATAAATATCCTTTAATGGCGTCAACCTTGGTTACCATGGCGAAAAATGGTACGTCTCCTGGTGGTTTTGAGGGCTTGAGGCAGTTGGCATTAACGCCGGATCTGCATTTAAAACAATCAATCATTGCTCATTTCTTTTTGGCTAGTACCGAATCACAATATGCTAAAAGTCTAAATTCGATGGCTCTAGATAAATTAGAGGCAGTGAGTGAAGCCTTGCAAGTTTTGCGTAGTTCGGGAGTTAGCGACCAAGCCGATTATCGCAGGGTATTAGGTGCCGATAAGACAGGGATTACACTGCGCACTCTCTTACCGTCACTCGCAGCAATTAAAGACAGCGAACAACGACGGGTACTCGTCGATGTTCTTTATGCGGGTGTGAAATCGGATATTCCCATACAAGGCGATGTCGTTCTTAAAATAAAAAACCAAGAGCATCAGGCTGTTGCGGAAAAATTACGTGAGCGCTTCATCTGTGTAACGCAATTGCAGAATTTAGGTTTTGAACTTGATATGATTGCCTTTGCGGCTCGTGAACATGATAAAAACGCAGAATGTTTTCGCAAAATTATTTTATCTGTTGAAGATGAATGTAAGAAAATTTCTTCGCGTTTGTCTAAATCTTATTTCTACTTAGAGATGGGCAAAGAGTGGGAAAAAGATGAAGGGAATTACCGGAAAAGTTTATATGGCATAGCTTATAGGGCGCTAATAAGTGTTGGGGACAATGCTCAAGCAGCCTTTGATGAAGCTAAAAAACAGATACACGATGTTGAGCAACAGATGTTAGCTACGGTTGATCCTGCCCCAAATCCGGAAACCTCAAAGATACTTCTTTTTCTCTCAGACGCCCTCATTGTGATCACTAATGCGGTTATTAGTCTCCTTAGCGCGGGTATATTCAACTACATCAAAGGAAATGCTACCGGAAATTATTGGTTTTTCAATCAAACTCGTTCCGGAGAGGCTGTACGTATGTTTAGTAAAGAAATGATTGACTCTTTAGATCCTGAAGGAGCGATACTAGGAGCTAATCCTTAAACGAGTATCTGCCCCTTATTTTTTCACCTTATTAATTGGTTGGACTATCTTGTCCAACCAAGCTTCCTTTGTTGCGAAATTTTGTCCAATATTGTGCTAAATAGTTCCAAAGATTCTTGAACTTCTTCAATATTTCTGCTTAATATGAACTATTCTTTAAGGATTATTGCGATCTAATGGACGAGACATGGTAAGTATTCCCAAAAAAGCGTTGGCAAGATCAAAGTTGACTTTAGGTGATAGAGTTGGAGATGGCTCTCATAAAGTCTGGCATGCTAAGTATATTGAAGATGGGGCGTTAAAAGAGGGGTTTTTCAAGGAACTTGAACCGGAAAGAAATTTTCCCGAGTTACTTGCTAATGGCAGCGTAGCTACGTCAACTATTCTAAAGTTATCTCAGGAACGAACCGCAGAAGAGCATTTAGTGTGTGGTGAGGAAGGTCAAGTGCTCGGTATTTTTTCACTGAAACTGGAAGGGTTTAAGCCCTTTAATATAAAAGGTGAGCCTATCCCTAGTGATAGTATTGAAAGAGAACAGGTTATCCCTTCGACAGAAACCTTAGTTCGTGAAAATACGATTGAAATTATAATGGCTCGTCAGGTTTTTGGGGATAATGATCCCCATCCACATAATTTGAGTTTAAAGGGTGGAATCGACTATGACATGTTTTGGTACGAAGAGTTTTCCAATTTTATCAAAAGGCCGCGTACTTGCATTGAGCTCCCGAAAAAACGTGTTGATTTTAGCGTTCGTGATTATGAGCGTTATCCCTGTTGTGTGGATGCTAAACCCTACCACTCACCTACTTATGCGCATCCTGGTCAAGGGAGTATTACTATTCCTGTGCCTGAAATGGTGCAAACTACGGTTTTACCGAGTGCTCTCCCCAAGGTGTATGCAGACTCAGAGCAATTTGCGAATTTGGCAGCAGATCCGAACGCACAAGCACAAAAGGTTGCTGCGGCATTAAAAATTTTATTAACTTTTCAACCAGAGGTTTTGTGTAAACGCTTGTTTGATGAATTTGAGTCTTTAGATGAAAATGAGTACCAGCGAATAATAGAGCAACACGGGAGTTTAATAAATTGGGCTGAGCACTCGGACGAAAATGAAAGTCCTAAAACGAAAACAAGTTCCAAAGAGAGGGCTATCCTGACAACAAGGCCTCTCGATTATACTTCTTTAGGCCAGACTATTCGAGCGGAATGTGAACAGGCCTTTCCACAGTTATACAATGAGCAAACCAATAGAAAAGCTTTTATTAACTTCATGATGAAGGTATTCCAGGCACGTTACGATAGCTTTTATCGGACTGCTGTTTTCTATATGGGCTGTGAAGATAATGGTTTTGGTGTTCCGCTTTTACCGACCCATGAAGAATTGTTCCGTAAACCGTCTATTTATAAAAATATCCAAGAATGGATGGAAAAACAAAATGAGTCGATTATCGATCCTGCCTGCAAATATAATCTGGAAGAGCTGCACCAACGTTACCACCAGGTTTGGCGTGATGCTTATGCGCCCCGATTAAGAGCCCTATTACGCGATGCGCGGAATTTAACTAAATCATTAGCCAAATTAGTTGCTGAAAAAGATGATGTGGTGATCGTTGAGACTTCAGATGCTCTAGAGGTCACCGATAGTGAGTTAACGGATGTATGGCAATTATTTGGAACACTAAAAAACATCGCAGTTGGTGTAAAAAAAGATTCTGATAAGGATAATACGCCTAATAGTAATGGTGCTTCATTGAATACAGCATTCAAATTACTGGCTCACTTTACCAATGAGCTGCAAAATATTATCACTCAATATTATGGAAAGAAGGGGGATGTTTTACTTGAGGCAGACAATCAGGAGTTTACACAAAATATCCTCAAACTTTGCTCCGAATATTCTGATAAAATTAACGATGCTTTGGCTCATACTACGAGTTATGCTAAGGATAAATTTGCCCCTATAATTAATCAGTTAGAGCAATTTGCTTTACAGGCTCGATTTAGCAAGCATTTGCGTGCTACTGATGAAGAAATGTTAACAGTACCTACCTCAATTAAAAGAGAGATACTGCCACTTACTCATGAAGAAGTTATTGAGGAATTTAACGAAAAATTATTTGCTTGGGTTGATACTCTGTCGCCAGACACCTTCAAGCTTTACATGCACGAAATCATTGATTCAAAATACAGTACGACCTTTGAGTTCACCCGGAAACGAGCAAAACCTACTAAAGACTATTTAGAGAAAAGTACCGAAAGTAATCACAACAAGTTGGCCTATATATTAAGCTCCGGTAAGTCAGATGATGGAGCATTAAATAAATGTATTATTCGAGAGCTTACCCCGCTTATGTTGCAGAAAAATTACATTGCCAGTGTTTCAACTGCTTTACGAACTGGTAGTTTTGAATCCAATATTGATGTCTTTACTCAAGCCGCTATCAGTTGCGCAAAGCATAGTCGTTCTTTTGTGCATTTACACAATATGGAAGGGGTTTCTCTAATCTATAATACAGTATATGAATGGGTGGAAAACCTTTCCAAAAGTAATCGTGAGCGATTACGTCTCATAAAAAATGCTGCATTAGGTAAATATGAAAATGGACTATCTAAGGTAAATGCACTCTTTTTTTGGTCAACGCCATCTCGGAAAGACGAGATTAATGGCTATTTTCGCAAATACGATGCGCCTACTGCGTTGGCTATGACCTTTATGAAGGGAACGCTTACATCAACGGCTAGTTCGCAATTATTTTTGGATATAATACAACAAATACAGGACGATATTAAAAAGAATGCGGAGTTAAAAAAGGATCCTGGTTATGCATTAATTGGGCTGTTTAATGAGGCGGAGCATAAAGATTTTTATTTGCAATATTTGCAAGGGAAACATACCTTGGTAAGAACGCCTACGGAAAAAAGAGTTAATGCAGTAACCATGTAGAAGCATAAATTGTGACTGGATACAGTATGGGGTATGATTCTGCTTTTTTACGGTGAGTTCTTTGCATGTCTTTAGATTTATTAAAAACCTTTCCTCAATATGTTATTCCAAAACATGGGCTCACTACTTTAGCCGGCTGCTTGGCTGAAGTTAACGTGCCCAGAGTTAAAAACTTTATCATTCAACGTTTTATTAAAAAATATAATGTGAACATGAGTGAGGCATTAATTGAAGATCCAACCGCCTATGCCAATTTTAATGAGTTTTTTATTCGTCATTTAAAACCAGAATGCCGGCCATTGGCAGCGGCAGACATTATTTCTCCGGTTGATGGTTGTATTAGTGAAATTGGGGCGATCCACCAAGGACAATTGATTCAGGCGAAAGGGCGAGAGTACTCCGTTACCGAACTTCTAGCCTGTTCGGATGAGGAAGCACAGCAATTTGAAAGTGGGCGTTTTGCTACCTTATATCTATCTCCTAAAGATTATCATCGCATACATTTGCCTTTGGATGCCGAATTGCTTTCAATGACTTATGTGCCGGGCGCTTTATTTTCAGTGCAACCTACTACTGCACGAGTGGTTCCTAAATTATTTGCACGCAATGAGCGCTTAGTCATTTCTTTTGCAACTGCTGCAGGCCCGATGAAGATGGTTCTGGTGGGAGCCACTATTGTTGGGGCTATTGGTACGAGTTGGCATGGTGATGTCGTACGCAGTAAACAAATTACTTCGTTTGATTATCGTCAGGATTCGACGATGACTAAGCACATGAGTAAGGGCTGTGAGGTTGGCTATTTTAAACTGGGCTCTACGGTAATTTTATTATTCGCTGATGGTAATAAAGTGCAATGGGATGGCGATCTAAAGGCTGAAAGTGCAATTCGTTTTGGGCAAGCAATGGGTCGTATTAGTTAGGATTGGGTCTTCCTCTGTAGGCTGGGCTGAGAAGCCCCGCAAACTGAGCTTGAATGATTCCCAATACCAGTCATGCTGCCAGCCCAGCCTATGAGATACCATATAGTTTTCTTTTAACTCAACGCAAAAGCAGTACCCAGGTTTTTTGTCATTGCATTGTGATACACCACAGAGGCCACACTAACATCTTGGATGGATAAGCCCACGGATTTAAAAACTGTAAGACGATTTTTATCTTCAGCATTTTTATGCAGCAACCAAGAGCCAAGCTCAATAATTGATTCAGGCTGAAGCTGCTTTTGCGCAATTGCGCTCATAATTTCCCCAGACTCTGCCAAGACTGCACTCAGCTGATCGGCAATAACCAATGCTGTTCCTAATACGTTATTATCGATTTCTTTCATATTCACTGTGTGAGAGCCAATTGCATTAATATGTGCATGATCTTGAAGGTCTTTAAGATGAATTAATGGCTCGTTACTGCCCGTTGCCGTACAAATAATATCAGCATGTTTAACTGCTACGGATAGTGATTCATAAGCCTTAATCTCGTAACGATCAGCAAATTTATCAGCAAATTTCTGTGCTTTTTTCAGGTCACGAGACCATACGGATACTTTAGTTATATCGCGTACGGCAGTTATTGCTTCTAATTGGGTTTCTGCCTGCACGCCTGAGCCAATAATTGCTGCATGGGAGGCATTCTCTGGCGCAAAATATTTTGTAGCTAAACCAGAGACTGCTCCAGTTCGCAGGGCTGTTAAAAATCCCGCATCCATTAAGGCTTTGGGCTCTCCGGTCTGAGCATCAAGTAGCATGATAAAACCAGTAATGGAGGGTTTATTTCGGGTGGAGTTATTCGGGAAAATGGAAACAACTTTTAAACCTAAAGCGTTATCTGCGGCAAGATAAGCGGGCATGGTGAGCGTGAGCGCCTGCTCTTTATCAATAGTGATTCCTGTTCGTAAAGGTAATTTAACTTGGTTTTCTGCTAATTGAATAAAAGCGCGCTCCATCGCCTCAATAGCTTGGAGCATATTAATACTTTGCTTAACGTCATTAAGAGAAAGCAATTGCACCGTCATCACACAATCCTTGAGTAGTTAGTATCCTCAAAAGTGTATTGTATTATCGGATTGCTGGCCACTGCTAAATTAAAGTACGAGCCGAATTTCCTGAACTTATCTTAGTATGCAACATTGCTGCCGCTTCTTTGCCTCTCAGTGCTAAGTCCAAAAAATGGAGGTTATTGTTTGATCGCGTCAGGATCGCTAGTTTTATGACGTTCGTTTAACATATTCTTATTAACGCAGACTTAACTGTGAAGAAGCATAGTTTTTATGTAGTGTGTCTAAGGGACGTTTATTTGGTTTAAGCAGGGAAGACGTTTTTAGGATGTGTTTTTTATTTCTTTGAATGGTACCGAGAAGAGGACTCGAACCTCCACGGGGTTACCCCCACTAGCACCTGAAGCTAGCGTGTCTACCAATTCCACCACCTCGGCATTGGCGGCTAAGTTACTCATATTTTGAGATACTGTCAATGGTTTTTAGCTCATTTTTTCGAAGTGGTGTTGCTTGTCTACGGGATGCATCGTCGTAGCCCGTATTAGCGTAATACGGGCTACGTGCTTTATTCTTGCGAGTAAGGAACACCAGCTTTTAAAATTCGTTCTCGGACTCCTTGCCACATACCTGTTGCTGGAGGTAGCTCGATGACAATGCATTGTGCTGTGGAGGCATCTGCTTGCCTTAACTGATAGTATAAATCAAAGGCCGCTTGTTCGGGATTATCTGCCAATTGATGATAATGCTGTGCAGCAATCGTTGGTGGTTGTTTGCTGGCAATCGCATAGATGGCCTCGTTGCTTTGTTGGCAAAATTGCGCAAGATGTTCGTAGTCAGCGAAATAATATAAGGTTTTATGAGG
This sequence comes from Legionella lytica, assembly GCF_023921225.1. NCBI lineage: Bacteria > Pseudomonadati > Pseudomonadota > Gammaproteobacteria > Legionellales > Legionellaceae > Legionella > Legionella lytica. The sequence goes on along the minus strand of NZ_CP071527.1, from coordinate 3,046,136 downwards.
CTGATAATGGCTATCTAATTTGCCTGGAACACGAAGAGTACTTTGCTGGTTAGTTGATAGTGTTGTAATAACGGTGGCAATGGCCTGTTCATCGATAAGCCCATGGCGCAATATTTGATAGGTTTCTGGGGTGCTGGCATCCACTATTGTGGACTCGATTCCTACTGTGCAACGACCACCATCCAATATCGTTAATTCCTGTTCAGAAAACGATTCTTTTACATGCATTGCAGTGGTTGGGCTTACTTTGCCAAAAGGGTTTGCTGAAGGTGCAACCACAGGAGTTTGTAATTTGCTTAATAGTTCTTGAGCAAGAGGGTGAGCTGGGCAGCGAATGGCTACGGTGTTTTGCCCTCCCGTAATAATCGGGTTTACTTGCTCTGGCTTGCAGCGCAAAACTAAGGTTAAGGGGCCAGGCCAAAATGCGTTAATAAGTTGTTTGGCATAATCCGGAACGTGTTCAACGAGCGAGGATAAATCCCAATTAGGAGCTACGTGGACGATCAATGGATGATTTAGGGGTCTATTTTTCATCGCAAAAACAGCCCTAATCGCGTGTTCGTTATCAATTGGAGCAGCTAAACCATAGACTGTTTCTGTAGGTATGGCAACGGGGTTTCCCGCGCGTAAATCGCGGACGGCGAGATCGACATCAGTGGTAATTAAGGGCATATCCAAGTCTCAGTAATAATCTACCCTCGTGTGTAGATTTAAAAAACTAATTATTTTTACACAATTAGGCCTATTAATGGAATAGTTTTCATGAAAATTCTCATTATTATCCGCTATTTTTGCCTTTTTAAAGTGCCCTGCATAGAATGGAATAATCACCCACTTGAGGTCGGCTCATGTCGCTTATATTTTTGGAAAAAATGCTCGATGCTTATTTTGCTTTGCTTCCTAGAAAAAAACCACAACTGGAGCAGGTATCCGCTGCACGTATAATCGCGCATCGAGGGGCTCATGATCATGCACATGGCGTTATGGAAAATACGCTGACGGCGTTTCGTTTGGCAGCACAAGCTGGATGCTGGGGCATTGAGTTGGATGTGCATGCAACGGCCGATCAAGTGTTGGTGGTGAATCATGACCCAACCTTAAAACGCTTATGGGGTCGAGATCTAACTATTGCCGAGGTATCTTTTTCCGAGTTACGTGCTCACGTTCCTCAAATACCAACTCTTGCCGAAGTGGTTGCTGAATTTGGCGGGCGACTGCATTTATTTATCGAATTAAAAGTACCATTGCCTAATGAGGACGCTTTGCTTGCCAGTTTGCATGACCTGACGCCAGTAACGGATTATCACTTACTTAGTTTAAAGGATGAATGCTTTCAGTGCTTATCACACGTTCCTAAGCAGGCTTTATTACTCGTAGCCGTACATAACAATGTGGGTACTTTTTGTGATTTGAGTCTGAGTCAGCATTATGGAGGAGTGCTCGGACATTATTTATTGATCACGAATAAATCCGTTCATCGTTTAGTTGCCGCACAACAAATTGTCGGGGTGGGTTTTGTTGATTCCAAAAACAGCTTATATCGTGAATTAAATCGAGGTATTTCGTGGATTTTTACTAATCAGATCAATAGGATAAGTCCATTATTAAAGCAATAAGGTGCATTATTAGGTGTAAAAGTTTTACGACTGGGTCTTTTTTTATCTACATAGATCAATCCCTTCTCATTGACGGCATGAAATACTTATGATTTGATACAACGGACCGTTTCCGGTTTGGTTTGATTTCTCTTTGTCTATGGATACTGACAAATCAAGGGACTTTATAGTATGTACAAGGATTTATGCTATGGGATGGATGGGGAGTATTATCAATGTTGCAATTAATACGGCAGCAAGTGTATTGGATACCGCAGGCTCGATTGCGTGTAGTGTCGGGGGGATGGGGTTTGCCGCAGCTCAAGCGATTGATAAGACCTTTCAGGCCTCATATGCGGGTTCAGCGGTTGGTTGGGGTGGATTAGAAATATCAGGGAATTTAGACCATCTATTTGGTATTAACTATACCTTGCCACTGCGGGTCAGCAAGGCAATGGATGGCGAGAAACTGTATCACCTAAGCGATTATGTTGAATCGGGGATGATCTACACGGCTAGTGCCGTGATTCTAAGTTCGGGGATTGTCCTTAAGGGGTTAGGGAGCACGCTTAAAAAAGTCCAACAATACCGTGAAGATGATCAATTTACACAGCTAAATTATGGCACACAAATTGAACGACCAGTGGCTCGTGAATTTTTGCAATCGCAGATAACCTCTCTGAGTAGTTCACTTATGATTGCCATGCTAAGTTATAATGCAGGAATTTGTTTGGCTTATTATTCTAGCTTATTGAATTCCGCGTTGCAGCTGACATATCCGATTCAAGGAGAGCAGCATGCACACAGTACTTATTATCATGGACCGCTTACAACCACTACTTATCCAGTAGACGTTACCTTAGACCCTCAACAAATAACCGTGGATATACCTTACATTGGCAATGTGTCTTTATTTTTGGATATGGCAGTCAAAGGTGCTGCCAATGTTACTGGCGGCGGCGGGTTTTTCTTTAAAGAAAACGGTCCTGCTCCCATAGCTCCTCCGGTTTCGGTAACAGCCAGCTCTCTAGGTGGTTCGAGCGCGTATTTGCTAAGTAATTTTTTTGCGAAAAAAGAATTAGAAGCGCGTGATCGCAGGCTAATTAAGGCCGTAAGAACACCGGTTTTATCGATTCAAGATGAAGAAGAGGATAGATTACTTCCGTATGGGGTGTAGACATCTATTCGCGGTAGCCTGATTACTTGCAACTAATGGCGTAAGGAATTCGCTGCGTTGCATCCAGGCTACAATTGATTTGATTATTTTTTCTGATTCTGACTTTGTTGCCATCCACCGCCCAGAGCTTGAAATAAAGCGACGGTATCTGACAGGCGATTTGCCTGGGCTTGAATTAAATTGAATTTAGCCTGTTGATATGTTTGCTGACTAAGGAGTAAGGCTATTTGGCTAGTATCTCCTAGTGCCAATTGACGTTGATAAATTCTAAGACTAGTCTGCGCAGCCTGCTCTGCTTTATTGGCTGCATCCAAGGCAAGGGCGTCTGCCTGCAACGCTTTTAATGTATCAGCTACATTTTGATAGGCGTTGATCACCGTGGAACGGTATTGTGCTGCTGCTTGTCTGTAGGTCGCCTCTGCTGCTCGTTGCTTATGACGCAGTGCTCCGCCGTTGAAAATTGGCTGTGTAATTATGCCTGCTAGAGCCCAAAAGCGAGTATCTGGTCGCAGTAACGTGGCAAGTGTAGTTGCTGCCGTTCCTAAGTTGGTGGCATCAATTGTAAAATTGGGTAGGCGATTGGCGATGGCAACGCCAATCAACGCATTTGCTGCATGCATTTGTGCTTCTGCTGCACGAATATCTGGACGATGTTCAATGAGGGTTGAGGGAATGGAGATTGGCAGTTGCGTGGGTAAATGTAATGAACTCAAATAAACTTGGGGTGTGTGTTGATCATCAGGAAAATGGCCAGTGAGTGAATTTAATAAATCCCGTTGAATAGCCAATTGTTTTTGCAACGGAGACAGGCTTGCTATTGATGTGGCTAGAGCTGTTTGTTGGGCGGCTACATTGGCAAGGGCGGTGTCGCCTAATCTTAATTGTTGTTGTGTAATTGCTAAGATTCTTTTTTGTTCGGCAATAATTTTTTCGGTCGTAGTAATTTGCTCTCGTAATGCGGCTTCTTGGATGGCGGCACTCACTACATTGGCTGTTAAGGTTAGATAAGTGGCTTCTAGTTGGACGTGTTGAAATTCGGCCTGTGCCATTAATGATTCCAGTTGCCGCCGGGTTCCACCAAAGACGTCAATGGTATAGGAGACAAACACTTGTCCGGTATACAGCGAATATCGATATTGATTGCTGGCCAGTACGCTGGTGAGAATATCAGCCGTTTTTTGTGTGGTGGGGTTAAATGAGAAGCCCACCACCGGTAGAAGTGCTCCTCGTTCTGAGTAAGCATTTTCTAACGCCGAATGTAGAGCCTCTTGGGCTGCACTAAGGGTGGGATTGTTGTGCAGACTTGCCGCGACCAATTCATTCAATGGCTCGGAATTAAATAATCGCCACCATTGTGCGGGTAATTCTTGATTGGCGATAAACGATTGTGCTGCACCAAATTGTGTTTTACTCGCAGCGGTTTTAGTAACTGGGGCGGGTTTGGTATAACTTTGAGGCAGTGGAGTTGCCGGCCTCTTATAGTTTGGCCCCACGGCACAACTATTGAGTAAGAATAGCAATAATCCTATGCGTATTAGACCATGCATCATGGTTGTCTTCCCCTGCGACGTACTTTAGGATGTTTGTGTTCAAAATAACGAGCTAAGGCGTAATAATAGGTAGGTAAAATAAATAGGGTTAACAAGGTCGATACAGCTAAACCGCCAACAATGACTGTTGCCAAGCCGCGCTGCACATCCGTTCCCACCCCAGTAGCCAAGGCTGCAGGCAGCATGCCAAAAGAGGCGACGGTTGCTGTCATGAGCACTGGACGCAGACGTTCAGCGGCCCCATCAATTACTGCACGATTAAGCGAGGGATTTAGTTTGCGCACCCGGCGGATATTGGCAACCATGATAATGGCATTTTGTATCGAAACGCCAAATAAGGCAATAAAGCCTACGGCAGTTGCAACATTGATAGTTTCACCGGTGAAGTGGAGGGTAACAAGTCCACCCAAGGTTGCCATGGGAACGACCCCAAGAATGAGAAATACTAAATGTAATTTTTGAAATTCGAAGAACAAAAGCAAACCCATCAGTATGAGCATGAGCCCAAGAATATAGACCAAACGTTTTTCTGCGCGTTCTTGGCTTTGAAATTGCCCAGCCCATTCTAAGCGGAATTGCTTCTTATCAAACTGTACTTTTTCAGCAATTTTCTGTTTGGCTTCATTAAGGTAGGAGGTCAGATCGCGCCCACGATTATCCATGCGAACCGTGACTTCACGCTCACCTTGTTCATGCGCAATATTACTTTCACCGGTGCGATATTCTAAGGTGGCTAGTTCGGCTAAGGGGATTTTTGCTCCATTAGCACTGTTTATAAATAAATTACCTAGAGCTTGGATGCTGTTTTTTTCTGTCTTGGGAAAACGCGTCGTTGCATTATAGTTACGGTTTTCTACATAAATTCGGGTAATGGGGGCCCCACCTAATCCGGTTTGAATTAAGTTGGTTACATCTGTAACATTGATTCCATAACGTGCAATCTTATCGCGATCGACTTTAATCGTAATTTGCGGAATTGGAGGTTCTTGGAATATAGACGCAGACGCCGTCCCTTTAATGCTTTTTAACACATTCACGATTTCACGGCCAATGCGACGAGCTTCATGTAAGTCGGTGCCATAAATCCTCAATGCAAGCGGGCTATGTGCACCACCGACCAGATCATTGACGTTATCGACAATGGGTTGACTAATCCCGATCGTAAATCCAGGCATTTGAGAAAACTCGTGTGCAAGCCTGGAAATAAATTGTTGTTTTGATTCCCCGTTAGGCCATTCGCCATAAGGTTTTAAACCTACTGGAGCCTCAATATGTGAGGGCGTCCATGGATCAGTTCCATCGTCATTTCTACCCAGCTGGGTCGCGACAAAAGAAACCTCAGATGTTTTAATAGGGTTTCCCGCAGAATGCTGGCCATTTCATTGCCTTTTTCCAGGGATAATCCAGAGGGTAAGTCCGCTTGCAACCAGAGTGCTCCCTCATCGAGCTCGGGTAAAAACTCACGGCCTGCAGTGGCACCAAGTACAATGATCAAAGCTAAAGTAATGATGCCCAGTGCATAGGTAATGCCAGGACGTTTAATTAAATCACGTAAGAGGCCGCGATAGCGTATGGTTAGCCAGATGAGCACACGATTATGGGGTATTTTCTGTGGTTTACGTAAGGCAGTGTAAGCTAATCCAGGAATCAAGACAAAAGAACAGACTAATGCACCTAAAAGTGCAAAGCTTACCGTGTATGCCATCGGCCTAAAGAGTTTTCCTTCGGCATGTTCAAAGGCAAATAGAGGTAAATAGGCAGAAATAATAATGAGGGTGGCGAAGAAAATAGGACGTGCTACTTGATTGGTTGCAGTTAAGGTATCGTCTACAGACAAAGGTGTATTAGGGAGAGCTTCTCGGCGACGCAAAATGGTTTCCATTACCACAATGGCTCCATCAACGATAACCCCAAAATCAATCGCACCTAAAGAGAAAAGATTGGTGGGCATTCGCGTTAAATTCATAAAAATGAACACGGATACGAGAGCTGCGGGAATGGCCACGGTAACGACGATGGCGCTACGGAAACTTCCTAGAAAAAGCATAAGCACAATGCAGACGATGGCAATCCCTTCAACAACTGTATGCGTTATTTTATGAATTGTTAAATGGACTAAGTCATCTCGATCAATATAAGGAACAATGGATACTCCCATTGGCTTTAGCCGCTCTTGTAAGGAATCAATTTTTGCATGTAAGCCTTCCAGAACCTTTCCTGGATTTAGTCCTTTACGCATCAAGACAATCCCTTCAATGGTATCTGGATTGTGGTTTTTTCCGAGGATCCCTTCACGCTCTTTATGCCCAAACTCGACCTGTCCCAAATCACGAATAAGTATGGGAGTTCCCTCATATTGGGTAACCACTACTGCACCGAGTTCGTCTAGAGTGCGAATTTGTCCAATACCACGAATGATGTAGCTTTGTTCCCCTCGAGAAACACGGCCGCCTCCAGCAAAGGCAGAATTATTGTTAATCGCATTGGTGACATCCGCTAGGGCTAAATTAAAACGCCGTAATTTCATGGGGTCTAGGGTGAGTTGGTATTCTTTGGTAAATCCTCCAAAATTATTGACTTCGGCAACCCCGGGTACTTGTTTGAGGGCGGGCATGACAATCCAACGTTGTATTTCAGATAATTCCATCAGATTTTTGGTATTGGATTCTAAGGTATAACGGTAGATTTCACTGCCAGAGCCAGTTAAGGGATTCATCGTTGGTTGAATACCAGCAGGAAGGCTCAATGAGCTTAAGGCTTCTAAGACGCGGGCACGGGCAAAATACTCACTTGCTTCATCTTTGAAGATCATGGTGATTAATGAGAGGGCAAAGGTACTGCTGGAGCGTAATTCAGATAAGTAGGGTACGCTAACCAGCTCGCGCTCGAGTGGAACGGTCACTTGTTGTTCGATTTCTTCGGCTGCTAATCCGGGTAATTGGGTAACAATGGAAACACGTACGTCATCGAGCTCAGGATAGGCTTCAATGGTCATCTGGGTGCTAGAAATATAACCATAAATACCAATCAAAATGGCGGCGCCCCAAGCAATGTGGCGACGTCGAAAGCACAGCGCAATCAGCTTATCAATCATTGATAAGTATCCCTCCCGCAGCCACAATGCGATCGCCTGGTTTTAGCCCTGAACGAATACGAACATGTTCTTTATCTTCAGGACCGAGTACTACGGTACGTTGGGTGAAGGTCCACGGGACGGTTTCAATAAAAACGGAGGTTGTGTCATTATGCATGAGTAGAGCGGATAGCGGGATTATAGGTTGTTTATCCTGAGGTATTTCGGTATTGACCGTCGCAAACATATTGGGCTGTAAACGCTCATCGGGATTAGTCAGAGCAATCCGTGATTTATTGCAACGAGTGTCCGGATCCAGGAAATTATTGGTAAAGGTAATGGTGCCATCCCAATGTTGCTGCGGATAGGCTGCTACATGTATTTTTACTTTTTGGTCTTTTTTGACCCAGGGAATGGTTTGTTCTGGGACACATGCAGTAACCCATACCGCATGAATATTTGAGAGATTGAAAATAGGTGTGGTTTGATCGGTGATATAAGCGCCACTACCATAATTTAAAATAGTGATCTTACCGTCAATAGGGGCCATTATTTGCAATAAATTCTCTTTATTTTGGCCTAAGGCTTCCAACGTTGCTTGTGCACGTTGCATCTCTGCCTGTGCTTGCAGGTATGTATTTTTTATTTGCTCTACATCTTTAACAGCGTTTGCTCCGGCGCGGTTGACTTTTTGTGCTCGGCCCCAGGCTTCCGTCGCTTGTTTTAATGCACTTTGAGCTTTAATTTTATCGGCATAGGCCTGAGCCATGGCCGGGGATTGCATAACCGCTAAAACTTGACCTTTTTTTACCTCATCCCCAAGTTGAGTATTTAAGCTAAGCAGTTGCCCTGTTAATGGGGGTAAAATGGGTATATTACGTGTTTGTTCTGCTTCAATTACTCCAGCAAGCTTAATAATGTGTGGTGCGTTAGAAGCTTTGACGGTTTGCACATTTAATTGTGAGCGAAGTGGTGAATGCTCAGGAATTTTGATGAGATTGCCTTCACGAACGAGCATTGGCACATGGTCTGGATGCTTGCTATGGCTATTTCGCATCAAGGTGTAAATCAATATGAGTACTAGGAACAAAAGAGCCACTGTGATCTGTACTAACCTTTGCTGGCGGTGGGGTTATTTTTTATAGCGAGCGCGTGGGGTCGAAATCAATGAATGAATGTCCATAAATCCAAGCTTTGTTATATTGTTTATCGATTGACCCTAATTTTATTGTTGGGAAGAAGGTCCATTTATCTTTTGTTATCATCAACTAAACTGAAAAATTAAGCAAGAAGTTCGTGGGGTATTGGGCGTAGCGTGGCTGCTTGAAACTGATATATTATATATCTGTCTACACCCCGTGGTTTGTCCGCGGGATATAGACAGCCGAGTCGTTGACTAAAAGAAGGAAATTGCGGGGGAGGTTATCGTTCCAATATAGCAACGACTCCCATTCCCCCGGCGGTACAAATACTTATAAGAGCTCGTCCTTTGCCTGCTTGCGCCAGTATTTTGGCGGCAGCGCCGACAATACGCCCGCCGGTCGCCGCAAAAGGATGTCCTAGCGCCAGACTTCCACCTTTAATGTTCATTTTTTGCGTGTCAATGCTTCCTAAAGGCTTATCACGGCGCAGCACTTTTTGACAATATTCGGCAGACTCCCAGGCTTTTAGAGTACATAATACTTGACCGGCAAAGGCTTCATGAATTTCATAAAAATCAAAATCTTGTAGGGTTAAATTATTTCGTTCTAAGAGACGACTTACAGCAATTGTTGGTGCCATCAAAAGCCCTGCGCCATGGACATAATCCACAGCTGCTACTTCGCAATCGACAAAATAAGCTAACACCTCTAACTGATGTGCTTGGGCCCATTCGGGAGAACCTAATAAGACGGCAGAGGCCCCATCGGTTAGCGGAGTCGAATTACCTGCGGTTAAACTTCCAGTGGCTGATTTATCAAAGGCAGGTTTTAATTTAGCTAATTTTTCCAGGCTTGTTTCTTTGCGAGTAATAGTATCATGCGTTAAGTCCTCCATCGGGGTAATTAAATCATCATAGAACCCCTCATCATAAGCTTTGGCGGCATTCTGATGTGATCTGACGGCGAGTTCATCTTGGGCTTCGCGGCTAATTTTCCATTCTTTTACCATCAGTTCGCAATGTTCCCCCATCGATAAGCCGGTACGCGGTTCACGTACGGTGGGTAACAAGGGTTTCAGCATACTGAAGCGAAATTTCTTACAGGTGCGCAGTTTTTCTTTCCAGCCTTGCGCTTGTTGAAATTCAATTAAAAAATGTGTTAATTGGCGTTGGCCAATTAACGGTATATCCGAATTGGTATCAGTACCACCGCCAATACCACTGCTCATTTGTCCGTTGGCAATTTTGAGGGCTACAAGATTGATGGCTTCAAGTCCGGTGCCGCACGCGCGTTGGATAGTGAGTCCGGGCGTTTCTGGAGATAGGCTGCTTCCCAGCACTACTTCGCGGGATAGGTTCCAGTCAAAAGGGTGATTGATAACGGCGCCAGCAATAACATCCCCTAAACACTCTCCCTCTATTTTGCTCTTTTTAATAAGGCCGGCAACAGCAGCCCCTAATAAATCTTGGTTTGATTTACCGGTATAAAGCGTTTGCGATTTAACAAAGGGGGTACGGGAGCTCCCTAGAATAGCGACTTTTTTAGTCATGTTCATGATTTCTCCTTTTATCTTATTTAGCATAGCCTAAAAAGAGGGCTATACTTTAAATCTTGGAATTTTAAGGGGTTCAAACGATAAGAGGGTGAAAAATGAAGCGGATAAGGATTATTTCGATAGTATTCTGTGTCTTTTTTTTACCAACATAAGTTTTAGTAATACTAAAATTGCATTTTTGACCTATGATCCTCCTTTTGTTATTTCCCCCAATGAAGGTTTTGATATTGATTTGGCGAATATGCTTTGTAAGCATTTGCAGCTTGAGTGCCAGTTTGTCTTTTTAAAAGATTCACAACAAGTCTATGAGGCGTTAAAAAATAGTCAGGTGGATTTGGCGCTCTCTGGTATTACTATTTCCTCAGCACGCCAGAAGAATTTCATTTTTAGTTTACCCTATATGCTGAGTCAAGGTCAGTTCTTAACATTAAAACAAAAGCACAATTAATTCTTTGGCCGAGCTAAAAGGTTCCACCATAGGGCTTATCAAAGATGAATTAAGCGGGGGTGTTTTATATTCATACATCATCAATAACTTTCCGGGAACATTCAAGATTAATCAGTATAATTCTGTAGAAGATTTGTTTGCTGCTTTAAGCAATAAAAGTATTGCGGCTGTTTTCTTATACCGTTCAGATGTTAATTATTGGAATCATAATGTCAGCAATTCATTCAAGACCATTGCGCCGGTAGTGACGTTAGGTGAAGGCTTTGCGGTTATGGCGACGCCTAGGAACGAGAATTTAATTACGCGAATTAATAAAGTGTTACTGCAAATGGAGCAAGATAGTAGTTATCTCAAGCTTTATGAAACTTATTTTTCTAATCAATAAGGTCATGTGTAGTCAGTAGCCTTGATGCAGTGCAGCGTAATCAAGGCTACAAAACAGATTATAGTTGGGCTTTGTGGTTGTTGTCTTGGATTTCTTGGGTTGAAGTCGTGTCTTGTGCAAAAAATCCTTTTTCTTTCAATGTTTTAATTGTTTCTACTCTATCCACAATCCTGGATAATTTATCTATTTGCTCATACTGTTTAGCAATAAGTACCTGGTATTGCTCATTTACTTGTTTCAATGCATTTGTTGTTAGCGTAAATTTTTTTTCTATCTCAAGATGATGAACAGGAACAGGTAGAGTACTCAGCGCTGCCTCCATGCGAAGTTCACGTTCTTGGTGTTCTTGCTGGATTGTTTGGGTTAATTCTGTGAGTAATGCTTGAAGCTCATCATTCTTTTGTTGTAGTTCTTCTTTTCCGAAATTGCCTTGTTTTATATCATCAACCAGCTGCGCTATGGTTTCTTGCAGTTGCTTCACGCGCTCTTCAATTGATTTTGGCATTATCTTCCTCTGTTAAGTAGTTTGGAGCATTAGAGTTAGTCTGCGGCTTTGATGGTAATAATTCAAGCCCTATGAATCTGATTTAGTTGCCATTTCTGGAAGTCCTGGTTGCGAGCAACCAGGCTACCGTATTTTGAGGGGATTAATAGGTTGCTACGGGGGCGTTTGCTTGCGCCTCGAGAGTATTGTTTGGTGTTTCTTGCGGAGGATTTTTTATTGCAAAAAAGCCTCTTGTCAGCAATACGTTGATTAATACTTCTGTTGGTAATGAGTTGACGTTTTCTATTTGCCGTTGGCGTCGGTCTCCGAGTAGAGTAAGCCGTTCTATTTGCTGGCGTAGTTCAACGAGTTGTGATTGATATTCCTCATTGTTTTGCTTTAATTTGACTTCCGACACCGCAAGTTTTTGTTCTGTTGCACCGATACGCTCAGCGATGGAATCAAATCTTTTTCCTTGAGTTTCAAAAAACGAACTCATGTATTCTTTAAACTCTTGTTGTTGTCTTTCTCCAACAATAACTGTATCAACCAGTTGAGTTACAGTATCTTGCAGGGTCAGCACGGTTTTCTTTGTTTTTTCAAGTTCTAGCCCCAACATGCTTTCTACCAACGAAAACTGGACTATTTTATCTGCCAGATCTTGTTGGCTAGTATGATAATCTTTGGTGACTTGCTCCAGTCTTTCTTGGTTGCAGTGTAATAACTCAGCGTTCTCCTGCATTTGCTCATTCAGCGTGATGGCCGCTTCCTCAAGGGATTTCTTGGTTTGTTTGAGGGATTCCGTTAATCTTGCAGCAGCCTGAACCTGCTGGCCAAGTGATTCTAATTCTTCGGTTAGTTTTTCGTTGCTGTTGTGCAAGATGGCATTTTCAGAGCTAAATTTTTCCACCTCTACGGCTAAACCTAGGCGTATGTTATCCAATGCAGTAATCATTAACTCTAAAAGATTGGCAAGCCCGAGCACCCCTTTAGTTAAACTGTCTGTGATGCTTACTGTGTGATTATGGTGATCATCAAGAATAATACCTCCACCAGCATAAGCAAGTGTGGTTATCCCACAGAGTGCAAGTAAAAAACCAACATTAGCGACCAAGCCTAAAATTAAAGTGGGTACGGTTACTGTGAGTCCTCCCATAATTTTTTGCCATAGAGGCAGCTCTCCCCAGAAGTCTGCCGCTTGCGAGAAAAGACTGGGATTTTTTTCCATGCTTTTGATGGTAATAATGAGACTTTCTTTGATTTTTTTAAAAACATCTTCAGTGATGAGTAATTTTTCTATATTGTTTTTCTCATCAGCCTGGGCTTTTTGGATTAACGCTTCAATATCGAGAGTCGCCGACGGCGCATGGGGTATTTTTACCACTACTTCCCTTTCTCCTCCAGCGAGTATCTCTGGAGGAGCTTCCGCAGTCTCTACATGGATAAGTGCTTCCTGTTCCACATCATGTGTTATTACTTCATCTTCTCTGGTAGCCATATTCAGATCCTTTGACTAAGAATTTCCCTGTAATTCTTATTTTTAACCAAAAAATACGATAAAACAAGTAATTAATTTTCATTAAAATTCAATAAATTATAGGCAATGTAAGCACTAAGTTCAAAATTCGATCATCTTTAGTGCTTGCTGCAATGATAAGGGCGGCCATTATCAGGATATTGCCTTCTTTTTACAATGATTTTTATAGGTTTGCTATCAAAAAAGCACAAAAATTACGGATTAAAGAACTTCTTATTTGTATTTTTTAATTATTTTGTGCCCTAATTTTAGGACAGATGTTCTAAAAAGAGATATACTGATTTGTTGTGTTTATTCAAGTTGGTTTTTAAGAAAAGGTAGTATTTTTTATGGCATTTAGCATTGGTCAACGATGGATAAGTAATACCGAATCGCAATTGGGGTTGGGAATTATTACAGATTTAAGTAGCAGGCAAGTAAATATTAGCTTTCCGGCAGCGGGTGAGGAGCGTATTTATTCGACGGATAATGCGCCGTTGAGCCGCATTATTTTTAAGGAAGGCGAAGAAGTTGTCACCAGTAAGCAGCAAAAAATACGGCTGACTCGCATTGAAGAGCGTCAGGGGTTATTTTTTTATAGCGGTATCGATGAATCAGGGGATGAGATTCACATTAGCGAGGTTTCGTTAAATTGCTTTATTAACTTGAATACACCTCAACAAAGACTCTTTAGTGGTTTGTTGGATAAGCAAAGTTCCTTCCGCTTAAGAATAGATACCCTAAATCATGCCAGTCGATTACAGCAATCTAAAGTTCGTGGATTATTGGGCTCGCGTACCAGCCATTTGCCACATCAGGTTTATATTGCCAGTGAAGTAGCACAACGTCATGCACCGCGTGTTTTACTTGCGGATGAAGTGGGGCTGGGTAAAACCATTGAAGCCGGAATGATTTTGCATTACCAATTGTTTACTGGACGTGCTAAGCGAGTATTGATTGTGGTACCGCAATCATTAATCCATCAATGGCTTGTGGAAATGATCCGCCGTTTTAATTTGTATTTTTCCATCATCGATGCCGGTCGTTATAAAGAGTCGCTAGAGCCTTACGGTGAAGACGATTACGACTATGATGATGAGTTGGATGAAAAGGATGTAACACCCAATGTGGCTAATCCTTTTGAAACTGAAACTTTGGTTTTGTGCAGTTTGGATTTTCTAATGGAGCATGATGAGGCTCGGGAACAAGCGATTGCAAGCGGCTGGGATTTGTTGGTTATTGATGAAGCGCATCATTTGCATTGGTCTGAAACAGATGCAAGCCCTGAGTATGAATGTGTTGAAGCCTTATCTGCTCAAAGTAAGGGATTATTATTATTAACTGCAACTCCTGAGCAAGCAGGGATTGCCAGTCATTTTGCTCGCTTGCGTTTACTTGATCCTTCGCGATTTTATGATCTTGCCGCATTTAAGAAAGAAGAAGAAGGGTATCAACAAATTAATCAGCTGGTTCAGGAATTATTAGCTTACGATACCAATACCCCATTAAGCCAATTGCAACCGCAATTAATGCAGCAGTTGGATACCTACCTCGGCGCAATTAAAGGGGAAGACATCCAGGAGGCGATTAAAAATCTATTGGATCGCCACGGCACTGGACGGGTATTGTTTCGCAACACTCGTGCAGCAATCCAAGGTTTTCCGCAGCGCCATGTACATGTTTATCCTTTGGAGCGGCCAGAACTGTATTCGTCTCTTGCTGGGCAATCTGGGGTTACCAATTTATCGCCAGAAAATTTCTTGAATCGAGAGCTCTGGTTAGGGCGAGATCCCCGCGTTAACTGGCTGGTTAATAAGATCAAAGAACTGTTCCCGAAAAAGGTATTGGTGATTTGTGCTAAAGCGAAAACCGCAATTGCTTTGGAACAGCACTTTAAATTAAGTGCAGGCATTCGTAGCACTGCGTTTCATGAAGGCTTATCAATTATTGAGCGCGATCGTGCCGCGGCCTATTTTGGGGAGGAAGAAGAGGGCGCACAAGTAATGATTTGCTCGGAAATTGGTAGTGAAGGACGAAACTTTCAATTCGCCCATCATTTGGTTTTATTTGATTTGCCAATAAACCCTGATCTATTAGAACAACGTATTGGTCGTTTGGATCGCATAGGCCAGCAGCATGACATTGAAATTCATGTTCCCTACTTAATGAATACCGCCCAGGAAAAATTATTCCGCTGGTATCATGAAGGGATTAATTTGTTCACTAAGAGTTGTTCAGTTGGTTTTTCACTTTATGAAGAGTTTGCGGAACGTTTATTGCCTATTTTAGATCAGGCCATGAGTTCTACTGATGATGCTCTGCTCGACCAGCTTATTGTGGATACGCAAGTCCGTACCGAACAAATCAATCAAGCTCTACAGGAAGGGCGCGATCGTTTATTGGAGTTGAACTCATGTAATGTTCCCCAAGCTCAGGCCTTGATCGCGGATATCGAAGCAGAAGAGAACTGTTTGGATTTGGAAAACTATATGGCCCAAGTATTTCATGAATATGGCATTGATCACGAATATCATTCTGAAGGCACAGAGGTTTTGCACCCAACGGATCATATGAAAACCAGCCATTTCCCTGGCTTAAAGGAAGAAGGGATAACGGTTACTTATGCTCGGTCTAAGGGGCTACAACGTGAAGATATGGAGTTCTTGAGTTGGGAGCATCCTATGGTAAGTGAAAGCATGGAGATGATTCTGGATTCGGAAATGGGGAATGCGACTTTAGCAACTATTTCGGTTAAAAGTATTGCGCCGGGTACCGTATTTTTAGAGTCTTTTTATACGGTCAATTGCGCATCACCAAAACACTTGCAATTAGATCGTTTTTTACCTTTAACCCCCATTAGAATCTTTATGGATGTTTCCGGTAAAAACCTGTCTAAAGTATTGGATTACACTCAATTGAATCAGATGTGCCAATCAGTAAAACGTCATTTAGGTTATCCCATCATTACGCAGATACATGAGGTGGTGGAAGGCATTTTGGCAAAGACGAAGCTGGTAGCTGAGGGAGAGTTAGCTGAGGTAGTTGAGCAGGCAAAAGTACAGATGCGCAAAAGTGTTCAGTATGAAGTGGAACGACTTGAAGCATTACAAGCGATTAATCCGGCAATTCGGCAGGATGAAATTGACTTTTTCAAACAGCAGCTTAACGACAGTGAGCATTATATCGATAGCACGGCTTTGCAGCTGCAAGCGCTTCGGGTTGTTATTAATAAGTAATTAAACGCACGTCATCCCGAATCTTAAGTGGGGTGACGTAGCTTAACTCTAAGACGCTTTAGGCAGATAACTTCTTTTTCCAGGACACTTTGGTTTATTTTTCGGCATTTATTCATTTGTATCTTAGTATATACTTATTTATTTTGTGGTAATGAAATTCGTATATTCATGAGTGGCTGCTGTTAGGCTAATAACTTGAAGGTGATTTCCTAAAGGAAGGCAAAATGAATCTGACAGAATGGTGGTTAGCATGGGCCACAGATCTTGATGGATTAGCGTCCAAAGTTAGCAATTCTCAGGTCGAATCGTGGGTTGCTGCACGGACTATGATCGCCGAAGGAACGCAGATCGAGACTAATTTTCTTTGGGGATTACACTACGCAGCCAAGATCAATACTGCTTCAGAAAAACTGGGAGCTCCTTTTTATAATGAAGTGGCAGGGAAACGGATGCATTTACCCAGTATTGGCTCTCCTGAATCATTATTATTTGCGTTAACTTATTATCATCATTTACTGCGTTATCAATCGATTGATCAAGGTAATTCTTTAGTTCTTGCTCAGATTCTTAAAGAACAGCCGGGTGTTCAATATGCTGCAAATGTATTAAAAAAACGCCTCGACGAGTATTGCCTGGCTCCTGAACACATTGTTGCCGTCCAAACGATATGGCCTGAAATAGCATTGCTGCAAGGACCGGGTTTATTAGCACAAGTAGAGCAATGGTTTGCTACAGAACCTGTGGTAGACAAATTACTGAAACAACTGGAACAGGCTACCGGAAAAATAGTAGGCCAGTTTGATGCCGAGCGCGAAAACATCAACACGCTGTTTACAAAAATAGGTGATTTATTAGAGGGGAAGGTTGCCACATTAAAGGAAATTACGGCCTATAAAAAACTCATTGAATTATTGAATGAAGATACACTGTTACCTAATGACTTAACCGAGCCTAATAGTTTAAAAAATAATTATCCAGATTTTGCGGAATATTGGTTGGCTTTGAATGAATCTATTCCTTCGATCAGTAAGAAAAAAGCATTGAGTATTACTGGGGTACGTACCGTGATTAGTGCGGCACGTTTTGCTGTGGGAATTTTTAGCTCGCTAACGCAGACCATTGTAGGGCATTTTACTCCGCATTATGTAAATAAACTGGCCGCGAGTGCTGCAAATGCGGTGGATAATTTAACTTCAGCCATAACACCTACGTCGACTTTAGAGCAGCGCAAAACCTTATTAATTCAGCATGCCGAGCAAATCATTGCTGCTTCTGCCTCCTCATTAAATCCACAACAAGATGCTCAAATTGGTGCCAATGATTTTAAACGATTGAGTGCAACCGAAGTCAATGGTCTGGTTGATAAGTTGTCTTTAGTACAGCATTTGCTTACCTTAAAACAATGTTTGGCCATTTATCAAATAGAACATACAACCGGTTTTGCAAAGTTTTCACTCTCGACTGTCTTAAAACCGATCACTGAATTATTGAGCCATTCATTTTTACGTCCCTTAATGTTTGACGCGATATTATTGGTGTTGGAAGCTGAACAATTAGAACAGCAAGTTAATGAGTTTATTGATACGGCCAAAGCGAGCGAAGAACCAGATACTAAAATATTGAAGACACAATTAGTTAATACGTTGAAGCAAACCGAAACGAGGGTCAAGGATGTGCCGCAAAACAGTAAATTTATTTTTTTTAAACAGGAAAGCGAAAAGGCGGTAAACAATTTTACGGTGATGGTTCAGCATACGCTAAATCGTTCGCAGTGACATAGGTTGCGCTGCTGCAAGACCCAGAAAAACTCAATGTGAGTCTTACAGCAAGGCACGCGAATGATTAATCTTTAAATGGGGTGGATGGTATAATCTCCAAGTTGCCCGCGCTATTGCGCATTATTTTTAGCCATTCACTATTTTTTATTGGTTGACTGGTTTCGGATTGACGAAATAGGCGTATCCAATCTGCTGTTGGCTGAAATCCATGAGTCAATCCTAGTTGAAAGGCTTGGAAAAATAGTCCATGTCCTACTACAACCACGAAACCTTGTTGCTGAATTATTTTCGTGTGAAATAGGCGTACTCGCCCTAAAAAATTGGCAAATGATTCCGCATCGTCACCATCACAGTAGCAAGGATCCGCTTTTTGCCAATAATCTGTTATTCGTGCTTTTCGCTCTGCAGGGCTTAAGGGAAACATTTTTGCCGGTGAAAGATAGATTAATTCTTGAATTGGCCAGATATTCAGTGGAACCGTAGGCCAAATTTGGCTGATGTAGTTGGCACTTTCTTGGGCACGAATAAAGGGGGAGCAAATAATTAAATCGGGTGTTTCGATAATGTGCGCTGCTGCTGTTTGCGCTTGCTCTTGGCCTAAAAGGGTCAGTCGCGCATCAGCCGGGTTGGTACTCCATATTCCAGCATTAATACTGCTTTCCCCATGCCTGGCCAACCATAATTTTAACGAAGGCATTGAATTAGATGGATAAATTTTCATAATCCTCTTCCTTAATCACCTGCACTGAATTAATGGAACAATACCGCTGTTTCTAACTTGCTGCAAGATAACTTATTGATTTAAAAAGAATCTTAATGTTTTATTTTGAGCTCGACTGCATTTTATGCTATCATTCGCGCTGGATATAACTAAGGAGATTTTACAATGGCATATACTAAGCAAGAACCCAAACAAACTACACCTTATACTAAAGACGAACTTAAAAGCCTAAGAAAAGAGATGGTCGCTCTCAAGCAGGGGATTCAATTACCTCACATGGCTCATGGTGTTTTTGCGCCAGCAGATATTTCACTAAAGGGGCTTTCTGATGAGAAGCAGGGTGAAGTTTATACTTTTATAAAAAAGTTAAAAACTAGTTTGATTGCTCATGGTGCTGATATCAGTGACCTTGAATTTAAGCCGGAGAATTTACAAGAATTATGCTCTTTATTTAGCGATGCAGAGAAAGCAGCCAAGGCTAGTGGAGAAGATAAAGTTAACCCGGAAAATAAATCCTCTCTTTTCTGTTGTTTCCGTTAATTCGTTATTAAGCTCGGACATCAGTCCTGTTCGCGTTAAGACCTCAAAAACGTCCTGTCATCTCCGTGCCGCGGGAATGACATATCTAATCAAGGGTAACTATGACCGTCCATCGGCTATCCTTGATTAAATTTGCACTATTTCAAAATTATGAGCCATAATCTTTAGTACCTACAGTAGCAAGAGGCTACTTATGAACTCTAAATCTGCTCAGAAAGTTATTGATGATTTGTTATTTTTAGCAGGGATTATTCCCAATGGTACAGAGCCTTGGGATCCGCAAATTCATAATGAAGAATTTTATGTCCGTGTCCTTAATGATAGTTCATTAGGGCTTGGCGAATCCTATATGGAAGGATGGTGGGATTGCCGCCAATTGGATCAGTTTTTTGATCGTATCCTAACTGCTGATATTGATAATAAAGTGAAATTGAATCAGTGGTTATGGCCTAAGATCTTATTATTGCGACTTATTAATCATCAATCGAAAAAACGAGCACTTATTGTTGGTCAAAAGCATTATGATTTGGGTAATGATTTGTTTGAGGCTATGCTCGATCGCCGCATGAATTATACCTGCGCCTATTGGCATAATGCCACTGATTTGGATATGGCACAGCGCAATAAATTGGAGTTGAGCTGTCAGAAATTAAAGCTTAAACCCGGTATGCGGGTTTTGGATATCGGCTGTGGCTTTGGTTCTTTCGCTAAATATGCAGCAGAAAATTATGGTGTTTCTGTTGTTGGCATTACCATTTCTAAAGAACAACAGGAGTATGCACAAAAAAATTGTGCGGGGCTTCCCGTTGATATTCGTTTTCAGGATTATCGAGACATACACGAGCGATTCGACCGCATTGTTTCCTTAGGTATGTTTGAACATGTGGGTTATTTGAATTACCGAGCCTACATGCAAAAGGCCGCTGATTGTTTGCAAGATGATGGTTTATTTTTATTGCATACTATTGGTAATAACTTAACTACCTCCTTTTGTGATCCTTGGATCAATAAATATATTTTTCCTAATGGTATGTTGCCTTCTATGTGCCAAATCAGCAAAGCAGTTGAAGGTTTGTTTGTGATGGAAAACTGGGTTAATTTTGGTGCCTATTATGATCAAACCTTAATGGCTTGGCATGAAAATTTTGAACAGCATTGGCCTTCTTTGAGCGCTCAGTATGACAAAAGTTTTTACCGCATGTGGCGTTATTATTTATTATCTTGCGCTGGGGGATTCCGCGCCCGTTCCATGCAATTATGGCAAATTGTTTTATCCAAGCATGGGGTACGTGGTGGTTATAAAGTGCCACTATTTGACGGAACTGTAACTTAAGGAGTCTGACCTATGAACTTCACATTGTTCAAGTCAGAACTGTGGAATAAAAAAGGAGGCTTCGCGAGATAACTGATATAAAAAGCCAGCCTCTTTGACATCAAGTAGATACTATTCTATGCCTTAAATGAATTGAAAATAGCCATTTAAGATAAGTATTGATTACTTTGGCCTCGATTAAATAAAAACAGTATCTACAATTTTTTATGGGGCTATGTTGCGTGGACTATCCCTATACAAAAGAGCTGATAAATTATTGAGTATCATATAATGAGGTAGCTCTCCCTTACATAATTTCTCCATAATATTGATAAACGATTCTTTGAGGGAGCTTGGCTTTTCGTAAGGATTAGGACGCAGAGAAAAAAATTGATTGGGACTCGTTGCTTCAAAGTGAAGATTTTGTATTAACGGCAAAACAAATGTTGCGAAATCAGCGGGAGCATGGATGGTTAAATTATTGATGATTTGGCTCCTAACCAACGTGTTTCCTGCAAGCTGGCTTAATAATTCATCAATTTTTTGGATGATATGTTTTAGCAAGTCGACGTTAAATTTATCATCAGGAACTGTTAAGAATTTTGCAAATGAGGGTAAAATATTGGGGGTGTTTATTGATACACCATCCTGTTCATTACGTAGTGAAGCTAAGGTGGTGGTCATATTGTTTGGGGCAGGGTCTAAATTCAACATGGCTTTAAATAATATTTGATAGGACAAAGGCAGGGTTGCAAATGAAGCGGAGGTAAAAAGGCTTGTTTCTAATTCCTCTTGATAGAGATCCTGCAGTTCTTCTGGTGTTTTTGCTGCAAGTGGACTCGAGGGCGAGGGCATAGGGCTTATTGTAGTCCTTGTTATAGGGGGCTGTATTTTAGGATCTTCCACATAATAACCTACGCCAGCAACGGAGGTCGAAGCAGAAATAATCCATGGAGCTGGCTCGAAATAACGGCGAGTTAAAACGCGATCAATAAATACGGTAACCATGGACTGATCCCAGAATTCCAATAATGTTAACGCTAAAGACCATAAGTCAGCGCGTTGATTTTTTTTTAACTGCTCATAATCAGATGTATTTTCTGCAAGCGGGGGGTAGGGGGCTAAATAGCGCTGATCTTTTAGGGGGGAGGCATTTTTTAGTTTATGTTGTGCATCTAAGTAGCTTACGGCGCCAAGATCTGAAAAAAAGACCAATCCTGCGCTAGTAAATAAAATGTTAGCCGGTTTTATGTCATTAATTGCAATATTTTGCGCATGAATTTTTTCTAATGCCTGGAGCAATTGCTGGGCGATGTAGTCAAATAATTGCTTTTTCTCGGTATCATTTAAAAAACCCATTTTATTTATTATGCTGTTGCCATTGCCTAAATCGGCAAGAGGTAAAAATTGATAAAGTTGAATTCCTTTAAGCGTTTTGAGTATGGCTACATCTTCTGTTAAGAGGACCGAATCATGAAGATTTTGAGTTTTTAATAAGGCATGAGCTTCTAATTCAGTCATGGTATCGAATAATACTTTGCCTCGCGGCAATGATTTATTCGGCATGCTTTGGATTAGCTCTTCCTTACTTAATATGGCGCGCACAGCAAAAAACGCTCCTTGTTCATCTGTGGCTAAACTTACAGACGAAAAGGTGCCTTGGCCTAGCAGGGAGATCTGGGCCATGCCCGTATCCATAATCGGGCCTAAAATTCTTTTTGCTACTAAAGGATGGGCATCGTGTAACGCTATTTGTTCTTCAGGAGATAGAGTGGAGCGCAGATAAAATTTTTTTACTTCCCCTGTGTTGCGAATCATTGTAATCGACGAATCCTGAGGAGAATATTGAGAGGAGGAAGAAAACATTGGTGGTAAAAAGGTGCTTTCTTGGTTTTCGGGAAGGTCTAAATCATCAGATTCTATTGGAGGGGCTGACGAACTCCTTTTTAATAATTTGGACTCTAATGCATGGGAAGATGGTCTATTATACGAGAGAGGTGTGTCCACAAGGAAAGAAAAAGAGGTTCGCCTCTGCAGAGTGGGGCTGACCGTGGTCAATGAGATGGTCTCTGACTCAACATACTCATTTTGAGCAAGTTGTCCATGATGTTTTTTTACACTCGGCATTTCTTACATCCTCAATTTTCTAGCAAAGATAACCCTGTGTTTTTTTTGCATTAGTACACTTGATTATAATGAGCCTGTATAAATAGTGAAGTACCCGTGTAAATTATTTCTAAATGGTGATTTTTTACCAGATGAGCGCTATGAGGGATAGATACAGCTGGGGGGGCGATTACTTCCCGTGATAATCAGTGTTTTGTGCCGTGATTTTTCACCGCGCTTTAAAAGTACTTGCCGGGCTGGAACATCAAAGAGGTGTGCAATAAATTTTATTAGGGCCTCGTTGGCGCGCCCTTCTATTGGGGGGGCCTGCAAGCGAATTTTTAATGCCTCCCCATGAAGACCCGCAATATCGCTGTGCTTGGCACCAGGTTGGACGTACACATTAATGGTAATTAGGTTCCCATCTTGTTGGTACCACATATCTTTTTACTCCCATTTAACCAGGTAGGAATAATCGCGCCAACGTAGCTCCGCCTGACTGCCTTTTGATATCGAAGTTACTCCTGCTGGGGTTCCTGTATAAATAACATCGCCAGCTTTTAAGGGGAAAAATTGACTAATATAAACTAATAAATCTTCGGGACACATCATCATTTCGCTCGCTTTAGCACATTGCCGTAGTGAGCCATCAATGCTTAATTGAAAAGCTGTTTCCATATAATCAGTAAATTGCTGATAGGGAATCCAGGGGCCAATGATCGCGGCATCTTTAAATACTTTTGCGGTAGTCCAGGGATGTCCATTCTTTTTTAATAAAGATTGGCGAGATCTTAAGGTCATATCCAGGCCAAGACTAAGAGCGGAAATAGCCTTTTTAGCCTGTTCATTATTCATGCGATATCCATCATGGGCTATGCGTAGTACTATTTCACATTCTGGCTGCACTGCATTGTCTTCCTCAGGGAAGTCAAGTACTAACTGCTCGCCCCAGTGGGTGGCTTGGTGCAAAACACTGGCTGGTTTTAAGAATAAAACGGGTTTTTCGGGCATTGCTTCACCAAGTTCCTTGGCATGCTCAAGGTAATTTTTTCCTACACAAACTATCTTATCAATAGACATATTTTATACCTTTATTGGATCGAATAGGCCCTTAGTGTCGAGCCGCAGAATTTACCAATTTTTTCACAAAGTTATTTAAGAAGCATTAAAAAAGATGTTTCATTTGTCAAATCTAGGGAGGGTCTGAATTTGAGTGCCTCAAGAAATGGTGATAAAATATACATATAGAGTAAAATGGAGAGCCTCATGGGTCAGTCTAAGAGTTTAGAAAGTTTATTTGTCGCCATTAATGAATATCACGGAAGCAAGAACAAAACAAAGAAGCTGAAGGAAATTAAAAGCAAGGCTGAGAACGTAATTAAAAAGTATAATACACTCGATTTAGCTTATAGGGATCCTGTAACCTTTTTGCCAGTTAATCTTTTACAAGCTGCAATGGTTTCTTCTGATGTATTCAAATTATTAGTGGGCCTTGGCGCGAATCCTTTTTTTAATGGAAAATCAGAACGAGACTCTCCAATCAATCTTTTAGCCTATAAGTATTTTCCTGGCTATTGTAACGTTGAGGAACGAGTAATATTTGAATGGTTAATGACGGATAAAGAAAGCCCTGTATTTACTTGGAGCAAGTTAGCTGAAAAAGAGTCCTTATTCAATGCGTTTGTAACCGCAGGGTTGGTTCCTCGGGAGTGGCAAATTGATGAGTTACCTATACATGTAGCTATTCAAGCAGGTCGTCTCGACCTAGTGCAAGAAGTGCTAAAGGCTGCAGGTAGCATGCAAGCCGCAGGTGATATTAATCAGATGAGTATTCTTAGCTCCGCGATTCGGGCAGTGTGTTTAGGGAAGGAAAATGCTATAGAAATATTTCTGTATTTGTTGAGGGAAGGAGCAAGCACTCAGCTATCGAATGGGTTAAAACTACCGCCCATAATACAATTGCTCACGGAGCGAGTTTTCCTCCAGTCTAAGGTGGAAGAAAAACTTGTATTTAATATGGTGAAATGGCTTCTTGAACATGACGCAAGACTAGATGTGACCAATCCTAATGATGGTAGTACTCCATTGATGACCGCGATGAGTATGGGCTATCACTCAGTGTTTGATTTATTTTTAGAAACAGCGGATGCCGCCACGTTAAATCATCGGGCTACCTCAAAACCTAATTATTTACTTTTTCAATTCTTCGATGAAAATAGATTAGTGGACTTAGATATTCTAAAACTGTTACCCGAGCTTAAAAGTAAAGGTTTAGAATTTGATAAAACTATTAATTACAGTTCCCCGGCAGATCCTTTTAATAATCGTTTATATGGGGAGCGAAGAGAGATATTTGCTTCTCATATGTCGTTATTGCATTTTTATGTAGATAATTTGACACATAATAATAGAGATGATTTTTTTCCTTTGCTCGATAAGCGCCTTGAAGTAATTCAAGCTCTAATCGCGCATGGCATTGATCCTAAGGCAACCGCAACCTTTACTTATACTAAAAACGAACGAGTGGAGGGAGCTTATGAGACGAAAAAAGTTAAAATAAGTCGGGAGCTTACCGCGGCCGAATATCTTAGACAAATAGCAGATAAAGTGATTAGTCACGATTCTGATGCGTATTTGATTAAAACGTATCGCGATGAAAATGAGTTTTTACAACATATTGAGATTAGAAGTAGAAATGAACAAATAAAGCTGCACAAGCAATTTCACCAATTTAGAAATTTGGAACGTGTTTTATCTGGAGAAAAACCATTGGTTTACTCCGGTTTGCCGGATGTAAGAAAAATGGAGCAATTAGCTTTAAAGAGCCAAGGTTCACAGGATGGTTTTGTATCAGGCCTTGATCCAAATACGGTTAAAAATAGATTACTTGATGCAAGAGAATCTAAAGACCATGAGGATTGGAAAGAGCTGAAAAAAGCAATGGTGGACTATGTTAAACAAGCGGAGTCATTGCAAGACTTTTTAGAGCGCGTAGAGCAATTTAAGCAGCCATTGCAACTTCATTTTGACGTTAATCGAGATGCTAACGGCGAAGTAGTGAGTTACGGTTCTTTATCGTATCGTTTTTTCCACTATTTTGATCCTCATAAATTCCCTAGTTCCTGGGAATCATTAAGGGCTTTTGGGCAAACGACTTATGGTGTAGATATTAATACCGAATATGATCAACCGGTCATCCCCAAGTTTGAATAGGATAGCGTAGCCTTGATGTAGCCGCAGGCGAAATCAAGGTTTTTCTTCCTGAGTGTCAAAGGTTGCTACTCTATTTATGAGACAATAATGCCTTATTAACCGAAAGGAATATGCGAATTATGTCTGTTCTTGATCTTAAGCTCTACGTTGATAAAACATTTACTAATCTCAGTTTAGAAGAAACTCAATTGGAGCAGATTGAGTTTCAAAATTGCCAATTCAAACAATGTAAATTTTCTGGGGTCATTTTTAGTAAAGTAAAGTTTACTGACTGCAATTTTGATTCCTGTGATCTTTCGCTGTCAAAATTCCCAGGTTGTAAATTTTCAGAGGTTACATTTAACGATTCGAAGCTTGTGGGAATCAACTGGACTGAATTGAGCTGGCCCTTAGTGAAACTTGCCAGTTCCTTGTATTTTTATAGCAGCAATATTAGCCATTCCAGTTTTTATGACTTAGAACTTGCAGATTTAATTGTAGAGGAATGCAAAGCTCATGATGTTGATTTTAGGGAAGCTAATTTAAATCACGCAAGCTTTGTGAATACAGACTTACAGAATAGTTTATTTATGCATACTAGTTTAAAGCGTGCTAATTTTACAGACGCAATAAATTACGATATTGATATTCAAAATAATACCTTAACTGACGCTCGTTTTTCATTCCCTGATGTCATCGGCTTGCTCAATCATTTAAATATTAAAATTACTGCTTGGCCAGACGATTTTGAATCCTAAAAAATAGGACTGCATTAAGGCTACGCTTGCCTTTGTCAGAGGTATATAATGGGGGCCCAACACTCCAGGAGATGTAGAAAATGAATGTTTCGGTAAAGAAAACTTCTGAGGCCACCGAGCTCCAAACGTGCCTTGAGATCCGTTATCAAGTCTTTGTGGAAGGACAAAATGTTCCGGCCCACGAAGAGGTCGATGGACTTGATCCCCAAAGTGAACATTTCCTTTTATTTCTCGATCAACAGCCTGCAGGTACTGCACGTGTTCGTTACATCGATGATTTTGCTAAAATTGAGCGCGTAGCTATTTTAGATGCGCATCAAGGCAAGGGGCTGGGGCATGCATTGATGAACTTTATCATTGAAGCGATTCGTAAAGACCCAAGGGTTAAAAAAGCAAAACTTGGAGCACAATCCTATGCTATTCCATTTTATGAGAAACTAGGATTTGTAGTGTGCAGTGATGAATATCTCGATGCAAATATCCCTCATAAAGACATGCAACTCAGTTTTAACATCTAAATAATGTAGCCTGGTTGCTTGCAACCAGGTTTTTCCTTAAATGGTAAGCAAATCGGTGGCTTGTCAAAAAAAGATCCACTGGGTTTCCCCAGCAGACCCAAGAAAGGCTACAGTTTGCAGGAGTCAACAGCTTGATTATAGAACTCTGTTCCTTTTACCATTAAACCGGCTGCTACAGTGGTTGTAATTGCCCGTGGGACCGCTGCTCTAAAGAAAAATCCCATGCGAGTCAAATTACTGGCTTTCAGATCTTGATTAAAGATATCCTTGGCATGTTCTAGATAACTTTTGTTTATCCCCGGATTAGTTAACCCTTCCTGTTTACGATAACGCAATTGATTTAAGGGCGAACTAAACAAGCCATAGGCTCCCGCAATTATCAACATTGCCAAAGGTTGAGCGTATTGCTTGTCAACATCTTGTTTTTGCAACGATAAGGACAACATTGGGATTGCGGTCATATAAACAGTTGACCAAAGTCCTTCTCTCATCATCACGCTCATTGCACCACGAAAGAAAGAGCTATAACCATGATGGGTACGCATTTGTTGGATGGTTTCTTTTGTTGATGCGCTATGGGTTAATTGTTTATTTTGTGCCAAAGCCTCAAATGGCGTACATACAAACCCAGACAGGCTCCCTGCGGCAAATGAACTAAATAACTCATACCATTGGGAGGTTTCGCCTGGTTTTTGGTTCAGCAATGCTTTAAAAGCAAAGGTGGTTGCATATCCAGGTACTGCTGATAAAGCGTAAGTACCGGCACCGGAGAAGTAATTTCCGCGCGGCATTTTCTCACTTTTGTATACATGGTTTGTCCACTTTAAGAAAGGGGTAACCAGTGCCATTACCCCCGCTCCTAAAACAGGTCCTTTTATCCAGGGAGATTCAACAATTTTTGCTAAGAACGGGGTTATTTGTTCGGTTTTTTCTTTCATGATCCTGTCCTCAAAAATTAAAACGAGAAAATTGTTCATCTGACAGAGATCTACGCCTGGAAGGGCGCAGATGGAATTCCTACCAGGCGAACGACTCGTAGAGAAGGATCACAAAAAAAATAGATAATAAAAGACCAGGTACCTGCAAAGGCAAGACAGCGATGTTATTGTTAAAAGCTGAATTGGTCATTTAAAATATTTAACGTATTTATAGTGGTCTTTCAGGCTATCATTCAGACAATTTTATTGCAAGAGCAAAATAAAACTATTTCTCATTTTTCGGGCTATAATTGCAAACAGCTCTAATGGATTAGTAGGAGAGCCTCGAATGTTGCCGCACGTATGCATCAATATCACCAACCCTTAGTACTTGAAGATGTTCCTATTCCAGATATTAAACCGGTTGAAATTAAATTTTAATTGGGAACAGTGTACTCATTATTTCCCGCCTAGGTCACGGACAAAGTCGTATCACTTAGGCGGGCTTGGATAATGAAAACTTTGATTGCGCCTTGCTTTATCAAGCTTATGCTTAAAAATTATCATTTAACTTTTTTAAAAGCTGTTTTATGGTGTTTTTTTCATCTTCTTTAAAACCATTTAAAGCAAATTGATTTAGCTCATCAGCGCATTGCTCAATAATGTGTTGGCAATCTCGCCCCTTTGTGGTCAGTCTAATTTCAATGGCTCGTCTATCTGTCGTGCTCGGGGTTCTTGTAATCAGGCCATCACGCTCCATGCGATCTAGCGTTCTAACTGCTGTAGGCTGCTCGATGCCGATTTGCTTATACATTTCAGACTGAGTTAAGCCATCGTGTTGATAAAGCGCCATTAAAAAATAAGTATAGGCATCAGTAAGGCCGTGTGGTTTTAACAGTTCATTGGCTCTTTTTATTAATAGGCGACTAGCCTTTTTGATTAACGTTGATGGATACATTTTTTCTCATAATTATTTACATAGCTTGCTATATATTAGCAAGCTATGTAAGATTAATCTAGGTTTACTACTTAAGAGGTTTGTAATGATTAAGCAACCAATTTTTCAGGTAGACGCGTTTACCTCTACCTTATATATGGGAAATCCCGCAGCTGTTTGTCCATTAGAATCTTGGTTAGATGACCGTTTAATGCAGCTTATTGCTCGAGAAAACAATTTGTCTGAAACGGCATTTATTGTTCCTGATGGCGACTATTATCAAATACGCTGGTTTACGCCTAATACCGAAGTTGACTTATGTGGCCATGCGACCTTAGCCAGCGCTTTTGTCTTATTTGAGGTGTTAGGATATCAAGGAAAAGAAATCCGTTTTAAAAGCAAAAGCGGCATTTTAACCGTAAGGAACGATGGGAACTTATTACGGATGGATTTTCCGGCACTACCTTTGGTGAAGATAGAGCCCAGTCCTGAACTCATAGACGCCATAAAAATAGCCCCAAATGAGGTTTATCAAAGTACATTTGATACCTTATGTATTTTTAATGATGCCGAACTCGTTAAACAGGCAAAACCTGATTTAAATGCATTAGCGAATATGGCATGTCGAGGCATTATTTTTTCTGCTCCTGCAACCGATGCGGATGTGTATTCACGATGTTTTTATCCAGGCTGTGATGTTCCTGAGGATCCGGTGACCGGTTCTGCGCATTGTGTTATTGCTCCTTATTGGTGTGCTCGTCTTAATAAGAAAAAAATTCATGCCTACCAAGGTGGGGAGCGTCAGGGAGAGCTTTGGTGTGAATTAAATGAGGATCGAGTTATTTTATCGGGATACAGTCAATTGTATTTACAAGGTGATATTTGGACTCCTTCCGGCACTTAAATTCCTAAGCGGTAGCTTAGGACATCAAGAGGGGAATAATCGCTGGAAAAGGGGGGCTGTTGCATAAGACTGGATTTCATAACAAGAAATTAGTGCGCAGAACAAGCAGAAAAACAGTTTGTGAGCTAATTTATGCATAACCAGTCGTATTTCCAACTCTCCATCTTAGTCACCTGTAGCCTTGATGCAGCCGCAGGCGTAATCCAGGCTTTCCCCATCTGGCGTTAATAAACTTGGGTACTTAATTTGCAACCGTTCGTTGTTTTAAAAAACTACTCACAAAACCCTGGGGTGAATTTGCCTTTAAATTAAGTTCATCAAGATAAATTAATTTAAAATGAGCTTTGCTCGCGAGAGAGCCTGCATCTGGGGTTTCTGGATACTGCTTCAACAGCGGGAAAAATAATGACTGGCCAATGACATAGCGCTTGTCACGACTTTCAGGAGACAAGCCCCATACATTTTGATAGGTAATGGCAGTGGCTTTATTCTCATTTATATCTTTAGTACCAAGATACAGCATTACGTGGCCATTAATATAAATAATGGTCATCAGGGGATGCCCTTTTTCTTTGAGCAAGCGGATGCGTTCATCAACCGTATTTTTTGACAAGTCTAGGGTTGAACTGAGTCGAGCTTGTTGCGCTGAATTTCTAGGAAGCCAAATACCAAAAGGGGTGAATATACTTTTAAGTTCTTGAGAGCAATCATTAAAGAAAAAGGCCCCACCCCAGCCATAGGGTCTATTTTGTAATTGGTTAATGATTTTGACTAGGTTTTTAGGAGTGGCGGTTAATGGCATTAGGCTGGATGCGTTGGTATTGATAAGGCCAATTTTTATTATGGCTTGATTCTGTTGATTTTTGACGGGAATTAAAATAGTGGTCTGTTGACTATTTTGTTCAAGCATGGGGAATATCGCGCCAATATATCCAGTGAATTGGAATTGCTGTTGCGCATCAACAATGCTTGTTTCTGTTTGGGTGACCGCAATCAGCTGGCGTTGTGCAGCAGTTTGCCAATGCTTAATAAACTCAGGAGAAGCATAGGCTATATCATTAGTTTTAACCCAGCAAAAATAGCCATCGGGTGTTAAAACTAATGACCAAGCTTTGTCTTTCGATACACTAAAAACGTAGAGTGGCGTACCAGCCCAAATTGCTGACTCTTGCAAGTTATCAAAAGGGAATCCTTGACCAGGTAGACTGGCATGAAAAAAATCAGGTGCGGTATCAGGCAAGGCACGTGCATAAGTATTTGCAACGGCAATCGCTCTATTTTCTTCTTTGAACTCACTTAGGGCTAGAGCATATAAATCCATGTTATCTCTAATTTTACTCCACCAAGCTTGGTCGTGCTCTTTGAAGTTTTCAGCATAATGCTTGTCTTCATTCGCTTTGGTTTGATTGTTAAAATCGTCTAATAGTTCGGATTCAATTTTTTTCACCAAGGGTAATGTGGACATTACCATTTGTTGACTCCATGGTGACAATCCTTGAGTCTCAGTTGAGTAATAATGCGCGTAAAACTGTTTCAATTGTGCATTTTGATATTCAGAGTTTAATAGGGCTTTATTGTAGTTCTCGTCATTTGGAGATAAATAGTCATTAGCATTTTGAGAGTATGCCGTGAGGGGAAAATCATAAATGGGTATTTCCATTGCAAAGCTTAAGGCAAATTTGAAGAATAAGAATGGTGCAAGAATAAATTTCATTAAATGCCGCATACTAAACATGCTATAGTTCATAACACTCTGCTTCACAATAAAAGAGCTGCAGGATACCGTTAAATGAGCTATGTGTCAATTTGTTGGTCAGTTTTTGGTGATTGTAAATGAGCTATAAGTATCAGATATCCTTAGTAATTTTTCCTATTTTAGTGTCAATCAGCACGGTTTCAATCGCGGCGAGTGCTCCTTGCCAAATGTTGAGCACATCTCAACAGGTAAAAAAAATACTGCCACGCCCGTCACAAATTATTGTGGTTAAATCATTAGGGGGCGTTAACGCGAAGGTGACCTTATGCCAACGACAAGGTGCTTTGTGGAAGCCAAAGTTCCGCACATCCTTTCATGCTGTTATTGGAAAAAATGGGATTGCTTTGCCTGGAGAGAAAAAAGAGGGCGATTTAAAAACCCCTATAGGTTTATACCCGATTGGTGAAGCATTTGGAACGCATCCCTTAGCTCTGAAAATGGATTATAAATACATCACCAAAGATGACAAATTCATCGATGATATCCATCATAAAGACTATAACGCATGGGTTTTGGGTCCAACTGATGCGAAAAGTTATGAAACAATGTTAACAGAACCATACACTTATGGTGCCATCGTTAACTACAACATGAATCCAACCACCGCAGGAGCTGGTAGCGCCATTTTTATTCATTTGTGGCGTTCGCCAAATACGCCAACAGCGGGATGTGTTGCGTTGGATAAAAAACCTTTATTAATGATGCTCCATTGGCTTGATAAGAAGCAACACCCCTATATTTTGGTGCATTAGCTCACAACAAGCTACAATGGCTTCAATGCATAATACGACTTGGTTCTGGGGAACGATAACGATTTGACTTGTGATAGGCAGTGTCGGGTCATGGGCCCGACCTACGACCTTATAATTTTTTAATTTCAGAGTAGAGATCAGCCCTGTCATTTAACTCATTTTCAAGATGTTTTAAGGTTTTCGCTGTATTAGACTGCAAGTTAAATAAGCGCATAAACCACCCAGTACCATATTGGTATTGTTGTACTTCGGCATTACTGGAGGCCTTCGCGATGATTGTTTTTAACGCGGTAATTTGTTCTTCTTTACTCGGATATCCAATTTTCTCTATTTCCTCTAAGCATGATTCAAGATAAGCTCTTTTCGAGGAAACTTTGGTTTTTGAATGACATGATTTAAGGGTTTTTAAAACTAAGTTATGTAAGTCATTCTTTTTTTCTACTTGGTAAATGGTTGCTGTATCAAGGTAGAAATGCTCTTTCTTCCCTGAGGTGTATTTTTTACCAAAGATAGGAGCAGAAACCGCTTCTTCTCTTGCTTTTACTAAAATATGCTCATGGCCTAAGCGATGAAGCTGCTCTAGTAATTGGACCGCGAAGGAATCTTTTCCATCCCCTGGTGTTGCCGCATAGCAGCTAATTAAACTTATTTTTATTGGCTTGGCTACGGTTGGATTAACCTGAGTCTTAAGAAATAACTCATGCAACTGTCTTGCTATTGTCTGCACTTGAACATCAAAAATTAATTTAATGTCTGTTTCCAGAGATTGAAGTGTAGACGAACCTTTCGAACAATGTCCGGCAATATAAATTTTTAAGTCGGTGTCTTCATTGAGTATTTCGCTAAATGAGCGTTCAGATTCCCTATCCTTTAAATAACATGCTAAATTATCTACGCCTTTTTGCTGTTTTCTAAACCAAAAAGGGGATGGCATCTCTTTGGGAAAGACAGATAAAATTCCTCGAGGCTGATCACTAGAACTATACGTGGATGTTAAGGTTTCATAAAGATCACGAACATGTCTTAAAAACCAGTGATCGCCTACTCGAATAACCCAAACACGTCTTTTCATATATAACAATCCTCTTAAATCAAAGAGCAAAAGTGCTTTTGCGCGTTAAGTTTAACTAATTAACTTAATGGGGGTATATTGTACAATGGTGTGGGTTTTTTATCAAATAAAAAGAGCGTTTGCTAAAAACCAGCATAGGTTGAGCTCATGACTTTTATTGGTAGGATAACGCCTTAATGGCTCTAGCTAGACCAAAATATGTATCTTGCAGCTTATAGGGAAAGCTGAATTACCGCGGTTAAGCCGCGGTAATTTGGGGAGAGTTTTAAAGGTAGTCGGGAGCTAAACTTTCTTAATTTGCCCGATATTTTTTCTGATGCATCGATCACTTTGGGCCAATTGATTGATTAATAAATGTGTAACTGAGGCGACAATATCCTCTCGTTTTACTGCATTTTTCGCATCGCTCGTATAATAAATTGCCATGATAATTGGAGCACATTTTGGCGGCCAGATAATTCCAAGATCATTGGTGGTACCATACGCGCCACCAGTTCCCGTTTTATCTGCCACAATCCATTCTTTCGGAAGGCCTGCCTTAATCCGTAAATCACCTGTTGTATTGTCTTTCAACCAGGAAATTAGCATCTCTTTTTGAGGTTTTGCCAACGCGCCAGAAAATGCCAACTTGTGTAAACTTTTAGCCATATCTTTGGGCGTTGAACTATCTTTTAAATTACCCTTTCCGCCAGAATAGGCTTCTTCTGGCCAGCCATTATCTTGACGAAAGGACGTATTGCCAATAGAGTGAGCAAAGAGAGTCATTTGTTCTAATCCTCCCATTTTTTTAACTAAAAGGTTCATTGCGGTATTGTCGCTGTAGCTAATGGAAGCAGCACATAATTGCTTAACGGTCATGCCCGAGGAGAGATATTTTTCAGTAATGGGATTCCAATTGACTAAATCGTTCTTTGTGTAGTTTATTTTTTGCGACAACAAAGCACGCTCATCCATACTCTGACGAAGAATAGCGGCCACACCGATTACTTTGGAAGTACAACCTGTAGGAAAGCGTTCATTTTCCCTATAGCCAATGGAGGTATTGTTTGCTGTATTAATTGCATAAACTCCTATTCGCCCTTTGGATGAAGCCTCAAGTTCTGCTAATCTTTTTTGAAGAGCTATTGCTTGATCAGTCGAGGTTGCTGCAAATCCATTAATAACGAAAAAGAGACTCATCATAATTAGAAATAAGTATCGTTTAGCTGAAAAAAGAAAACTCATGCTGATTCTCGTACATGTTATTACTATTGGTTAAATAATTTTATGATGTGTTGACTAGATTAAGCAATAGTAGGTGGAACCCATGGCCTGATGTTTCTTATGAGCGTCGTTAGGTAATGGCCTCAATGCAATTCCTGACTCTGAGTAAATAGCTTGTTCATGCATACGAATCTAAAACAAGCTGATTTTTACGAATGCAGTGAATTACAACATGATATCCAACATAATACATTAACTAATGCTAGTTTTTCATTTCCAGATGTTATCGGGTTGTTGAATCATTTAAATATTAAAATTAATGGCTGGCCAAACGATTCTGAATCTTAAAAATATCAGCCAGGATCAGAATTGAATGAAAATGCGAGGGATTGCCAGTAGAAAATTTAATTGATAATTTGAAACTATGATCTGCAGCTCTCCTCTAAGAAATAGTTCATGATTAAGTGTATTATGATATTCACTATGGCAAACTCGTAGGATACTTGGAGTTGTTATAACTTAATGAGTTTAAAAAGTATCATATTTATTTAGAATGCCGGTATATCATGACGCCTAAACCATACAGTACGTAAAGAATTTATTTGAACATTCAATTTAATCAGGAGTTGGTATGGAAATTGAGAAAGTCTTGATTAGTGGATGCTTAGTTGGGCTAAAAGTTCGATATCATGGAGGTGATGCCCCATGCCATAGCCAAATAATTGATAGATGGGCCAAAGAAGGCAGGATTGTATCTATTTGTCCTGAGGTATCAGCAGGGCTCCCTATTCCAAGGCCTTCTAGTGAAATAATTTATGGAACTGCAAACGATGTATTGAGGGGCAAAGCAAAAGTATCTACTCACAAGGGTATTGATAGGACTGATGCCTTTATTAAAGGTGCATTTAATGCACTCTCACTTGCAAAAAAGTTTAATATAAAAATAGCTGTCCTTAAAAAGGATAGCCCATCTTGCGGGAACACTACAGTATATGATGGTAGTTTTAGTGGGAAAATTATTCCAGGATCTGGGGTTACAGCCCAATTATTAAATGACAATGGAATTAAAGTATTCAATGAATTGGAGTTGCATGAAGCAGATATGTATATGCGCTCTTTAGCTATTAGTGGGAGCTGTTATTTCACATAGGCAACCACATGCCATATTCACTACTGAAGCAGAGTCATCAATTTGTCTTTTTATAGCTATTTAGAATGTGGCATGACCAGTCAAAGAGACTATGCCATTTTAACGTCGGAAATTTCTAAAGCAACATTCGGTATGACACCCAGTGAGTATAAGCAATATAAAAACCTACCTTCAAAATCAAAACGCTAATTTACGGGATCATATGACAGACTTAGAGCTTATCTTTACCATGCTTGGTTAAAAGATGACTACTGAATTTTCTGTGGTAGAAAAACCAGATGGACTAATTGAGAGGACAATCACAATAAAGCAGGCAATTAATACAAGCAGCGGTGCATAAATAACTATTAACTTATTTTGATCTTTAATCGTCATTTGCATAACTCATCCTAGTTAAAAATTGTCTATACTTTTAACAACGCTCCACTGTGGGGCTAAAACTAAGCGTAATAATGGTAGTCCTTGCCGCTCACCTGCTGTCAGAGGAAAAAATAGCTGCCGTATTCACGGAGGTTCTATAAGAAGCCGCGGGCAAAAAGGCAATAAAAACGAACTTAAGTATGGCTATTCCACAACGGATGTTAAAAAATTCAAAAAAGAAATACGTGAAATATTACATCAAATTAAACGAAATAGTTTAACTTCACTCCAAGTGATAGGCTTCAGAAGTTATTTTCCCCATAAAGCTACGCGCTCAGTGATCCTGACATATATTTGCTCACTCAACATACCATACCCAATTCAATGAAGGTATGGTATGTGTTTTTTACGCGAGCAATGATTTCTGTAAACTTTATCCAATCTAACAATTCAGGCTCATGCCGATACACCATTCTCGCAAGATGAATAAAGGAACGTACCCGTTTATTTTTGACTGTGTTTGCTTGATAACCTCTGTGTCTGTTGGTGGTTTCCACCATTAATCCTACCCACCAAGAGATAATGATAATGAGGCAGGCAAGAAACCATAACATCGTCATTCGCTCTTTTGTTTGGGATCTATTTTGCCTAAGCCCAAGACCTGATTCTCGATTTTTGATGTCTTTGAAATTCTGCTCAATTTGCATTCTTTTCTTATAATACTTTACGAGAGCAAGGGGGCTTTTTTCAATAGTACTGAATATAATCCAACCATTTCGATAAGAGTGGCTATGTTGCCTTTCGTGGGTAGGGTAGCGATTTTTTTATGAGGTTGTTCTGAAAGCTTTTCTTTATAAGTATATACGTACCCCGATACACGCTTTGTTTTCTTTCTAATCTTCCCCTTACCTAATAAACGCGCTTTACCCCTGCCACCAAAATCAATCTCTTTTAGACTAAACCAGTTTTTCTCTCCCTCTCTTTGAAAGCTAAACCCATCATAGATACGACCAATAACATCCCATCCATAACCGATGACTTGCCTAAACCAAGGTGTGCGAAAACCTGCGTCCGTAATCAGTGTTACTTTTATATTGGATGGTATGATTTGATTTAGTGTTTGTAAAAATTGCTCATGAGCGAGTGCATCATCTATTATTAGTACTGATGCACATTCGTCATCCAATTTCTTTCCAATATCAGATTCAGAGGCAATAACATAATCAATATCGTGCTGAGCTAATAATTTTTGTAATGATGAAGTTGTACTTGGATTTAAAATTGCTTCATTGATAAGTAAAGGTTTC
The DNA here is from genome assembly GCF_023921225.1 of Legionella lytica. NCBI lineage: Bacteria > Pseudomonadati > Pseudomonadota > Gammaproteobacteria > Legionellales > Legionellaceae > Legionella > Legionella lytica. The sequence continues at coordinate 3,008,692 of NZ_CP071527.1, read as the reverse complement.
TTTTTAGCTTTTAAAAAAGGAAGATGCGTTAAAAGAGATAAAATATTTGCATTAATGTAATAATAATCATGATAGGCATGGGTTTCTATTCTCTTTTCAAATTGATGATCATATTCATCACAATAAAGTTCTGCTTTTTCCCCACTATGAGCGATATAATTTTTTCCAAAAGTTAATAAAAACTGATCTTGCCTCGAAAATTCGGGCACCAACTTTATGCCGCTAACTGAAATTCATCTGGGGTCTGATAAAATCTAGAGTAGAATGTAGTCGCTGTCGATTATAAAACACCTCAATGTAATCGAATACAAGTAATTGAGTTTCTGCTCTGGTTTTAATTTTCTCTCCATAAATCAATTCAGTTTTCAATGTGTGATAGAAGCTTTCCATCACCGCATTATCATAGCAATTGCCCTTACCGCTCATCGAGCAGATAAGACAATGTTGTTTCAAAAGAGTTTGATAGGTATCGCTACAGTTGTGAGCCTTCTCTATTGCTCAGCCATTTAGTTCAAAGAGCTGAAGAAATTCACACAGCAGTGGAGAGACTTGTATTAATATAAAAATAGTAGGGAATTTATGAACGAGATAAGTATAGAAAAATATCTTGCTTTACTGCGCAAACAAAAAACCGCTTTATTCTTTAACAAGTATTAAAGTAGATGGTAGTTGATTATTTCTTTTCATATAGATTTGAAGCAACAGAATATTGATTGTCCCTAAAATCATGAGAATTAAGCCAGGAAAATAGTTGATATAGTGTTCCAATCTGAATGCGATTAATGGCGTGATTCCGCCCCCAATACAGGCAGCGAGAGAGTAGATTAAATTAGTGATAGAGCACCTGATTGATAAAGGAAATATCTCCGTAATTAACACTGGAGTAACTGCAAAAAGGCTAGCACAAGGAATAGCCATTAACGTATGCGCTAATAGAACTTGATAAAAAGTTCCTGAGGAGAGCAGGTTAAAATAGGGCAAGCTTAATAATATAAGAGTTACACTTCCCATAAGAATCAGTTTTGTTCGTCCAAAATAATCAGATATAAAGCCGAATAAGGGGATTAGCAGAGTCAGCAATGCCAAACTTGATGAATTAATTGTGAAGGATTGTGTATCATGTATATGATTTACCGTGGTCATATGTATTGGTGCATAAACAAATATCAATATAGTTGTAGAAACACCAAAACACACTAAAGAAAAAACAAGCAGAGTATCAAACGATTGCGATTTAAAGACATTTAAAGCTTCGTGCAGTACTTCAAAAAATGTTTTTTTCTCTTTTCGAGCATTCTCAGTAATAAACTCAAGGCTTTCTGGCAGAGAGTTTCTGATCCAAAAGCCTATGAGCATCGTAACTAATGCTAGTATAAACGCCAGTCTCCATCCCCAATCGGGAAGCGCTTTTATATCTATGAGATATAGGATTAATGACCCAAATAATGAAGAAGCTAATACCCCTGCATTGACGCCAAATGCAGCCCATGAACCAAAAAAACCTCGTTTATTCTTGTCACAACTCTCTATGAGTAAAGCTATAGAACTAATGTATTCACTTCCGACTGCAAAAACTTGAATGAGGCGTATAAATAATAAAAGAAAAACTGAAATAACGCCTATACTCCCATATGAAGGTAAAATGCCAACAATACTGGTACAAATCCCCATTAAAAAAATACTGAGTGTCAGTATATTCTTCCTACCCACTTGATCTGCAAGTATACCTCCTACCAAACCACCAATAGGACGTAAGATGTATGTAATTAGAAATAAAAAGAAAATATCTGACAATTTAGACTGAGGAGGAAGAAACTCTTTAGAAAGATAAACAGAGAATAGCCCCCACATAACATAATCATACATTTCAAGGGCATTGCCAATAGCACCACCAATAATAGTTTTTTTGGATACAATAACCATTAATTAATCAGTCTTTTTGGAAGGCAATGCTCCAGAGCGGATTAATTCCTCATGAAAACCTAGGGAGCCATAATCAGTAACTTTATCCAAAAAGATTACCCCATCTAAATGATCCAATTCATGTTGTACTACACGAGCGTGTAGGTCAGATACCTCTCTTTCGATTAAATTCCCTTCTATGTCGTAGCCACGATAGCCTATCGATTTATAACGAGGAACTTTACCTCGCAATTGCCCAACACTTAAACACCCTTCATATTCTTCTTCCATAATATCAGACAGTGGCTCAAATGAAGGATTAAGCAAAGTCGTGAATGGAATAGGAGCAAGATGTGTATGTATTGGATGCTGTTTCATCCCAAATATAATAATACGTTTGTTAATACCAATTTGAGGAGCAGCAAGCCCTAATCCTTTTTTTTCATCCAAGGTTTTAAAAAGAATTGATTCCATATTTTTTAATTCTTCAGAACCAAAAAGATCGTTTGTAATTGGTTCCGAGAGCATTCTAAGCAAAGGATTGCCTAATTGTATTACTGTATATGAATCCATAGAGTCACCTACGATTAAGAATTATTCACTATAAGTTTAAGAATAGATCGTGTATTAAGCTCTGTCGCCTTTGAATTTAATTGGTTTAATTGAGGTAATGAATGGTTACCGCAATACTCCGAATATATATCCAAAACAGAGTTACAGAAATAATCGCCAATATCAATTAACCCAAAAATCTGTGATGCATAGTATTCGTGTAGATCTTTTTTAGTTGATCCTGTTGCATAAGAATATAGAAAACAAAAACCATTAATCTCTCTGCACAAAGTCATTCCAGCGCTAAAATGATTACTGGTCAATTTTATCTGCTTTATTTGCTCTGCAAATAGAGTATCGAGACTGATATCATCCCACCAGAACAATGTATTCTTATGGAGTGTTTTTGAAAAAAACCAAGGATCATACTTCCATAATCGCTCTTTAATCAGATTGTATTCAATATGTGGCATTGATGAAAATGAAACAAGCTCGTTTGACGGATTAATAATATTTATCCCAAAGTAAGCAATTTCATAATGCCCTTTGATTTGCAAAAAGGTATTTTTTACATGACGTCTGTGCTTGAATAGAATATCAGTTACCTCTGGATGCAGAGTAATAGAGTATTCGTTCTCTTGGCTGTTATTAACTAACTTTAGTTTTTCTATCATTTTTAATTCCATTAAAACGCATAGCAGAGCTTACAGAAATATCGATGATTTTCATCAGCTCTTTTTTATCTGCCTTAATATGAGTCGCGTCGTTCACACTATCCATAATAAAGTGTACTAATTCCTTCGTATCTTTGGTCAGCTCAAACAGCATACTACTTTTTGTCAAAATATATTCAAATAAATCAGGTTCAATCTGAATTAAATTATTTTGATTAATGTTATTGGGAACTTCTGTATCTTCGCCAAACAACAACCATCCTGGCGATACTTTGAGCCATTTGGCTATCTTATAAGTCACATCTATTTCAGGTAATGCTTCACCTAATACATAGCGCCGAGCCATCTGATGTGAACACCCACAAACTTCTGCAAGGACACTAATTTTTACGCCAGCCTTAGATGCAGATGAAATTAAATTGGCTTGTTTCATGAGCATTGTTAACCTGCGCGCAAAACCATGAACAAAATGTTCTCTCTCCAAAATTAATCTCCAGCAAATAGGTGCTAGTGAGTATACATTTAAAGTTTCATGTCAGCAATAAACCATAAATTATACAACAAATAAGATTTATTTATTTTAAGTTGTATTTATGTAATTTTAAGTTACAATTAATAGCAACTTAAATGATCGATTATTATTTAAGATTGTATTTGGATTGATGTAAATAATAAGGAGTTGGATGATGACAAATAAAAATAACAAATTACAAATGGGATTTGAGGACGGATCATTATGTTTTTAAACACATCAAAAAAATTACCTAAAGGACTATTTAAAGCCTGTGTTATTCCAAGACCCATCGCTTGGATTAGCTCGAAAGATATTGATGGCAACCATAATTTATCACCATTTAGCTATTTTAATATTGTCTGTGAAGATCCTCCAATGATTATGTTTGCCACAACGGGAGCTCATCAGAGTGGTGGGGCTAAAGATACCTTAAAAAATGTGGAAACAACGAAAGAGTTTACTGTGAATTTAGTCAGTTATAACAGTAGAGAAGCAATGAATATCACTTCGATTGGTTTTTCACGCGGAATTAATGAATTTGATATGGCTGAAGTGGCTCATTTGCCAGGAGAGTTGATTCAAACACATCGAGTTAAGGAGTCGCCCATTAGTTTAGAGTGTATTTATCATCAATCAATACAATTACCAACGTCAAATAATGCTCATTTAATTAATCGAATAGTACTTGGCGAAGTTGTAGGAATTCATCTTGATCCAAATATTTTAACTCAAGATAAGCGTATTGATATAAACAAACTCAATCTTATTGCACGGCTAGGGTACAACAAATACACCAAGATCAAATCACATTTTAGATTAAAAAATCCGTGTGAATGCTGCGATAACGTCATGAATTAACTATCCAAAACAATAAATTTAAATACTGTTAGTTGAATTAAGGAGTAATTATGAACAGGTTAAAAAATGAATATTATATAGCAGCCCCAAAAGAAAAAAATTTCCAATATTACAATGGAAATGAATTAAAAAAAATACACCTGTTTATGAATGAAATCTATCACCAAATATTATTTGGGAAAAAACCGATAGACAATAAACTATTTCATGAATTTAAAAAATGTGAGTCTTCATGGATAGCAAGTGAAAAGAATCATTTTTTAACGCATTATGATTGTAATGTTGATGTAAAAAATGAATCTCTTGTTCGAGACATGTTACAAAAACATGAGGTATTTAATCATCCTATCTTTGATTATTTAATGCATGATGCCAGCCTTGAGAAACTCAAACAATTTGCCTATAGCGAATCCATTATGAATTTGGAGTTTTTTGATTATCTCGCATTGGCAGTGATAGGAGTTTCTGATCAAGCAAAGGTCGAAATTATGTCAAATCTTTGGGATGAAGCAGGTCAAGGTCGTATTGAAAAGTTTCATACCGTATTATTTCAAAATTTTTTGAATGATTTGGGGATAACTTATGATCGAAAACAAATTTTAGAGAACATGTCCTGGGAAGGCGTGGCCGGAATTAATTTATTCAATTACTTTTCTATTTATCCTTTTAATAAAACCAAGTACTTTGGGATGCTTGCGGCAACAGAGATGCTTGATCCTCCTCATTATAACAAATTAATAAAAGGCATTAAGAGAATATTTAGTTCTCATAATATCGATCATTCCTATTACACGGAACATGAATTAGTAGATGTTGAACATGCCAGTGGCTGGCTTAATCATGTCGTCATACCAGAGTTAGCACGTAAACCTTATAAAACACCGGATTTTTGGTTGGGTTTTTATATGCGACTGGATTCGACTAAAAAATATTATGATCAGTTATTAAATAGCTTACTCATGAAAAAAGCTGCGTGAGGTGGATGATGAGTTACATGCTTGATTCAAATGAAAAAGTAATTGCAGAAGAATGGAAAAAATATGCAGGATACACGGTGCGGCCTTTACCTAGTACCTGTGCTTATTATAAAGAGCTAATTCAATCTAACTCTAATGAGGGATCTTTTTTAATTTATGGTGGGACACCAGAAATCAGATCACTCTTTCAGAAATCAAATTTAAAGGTCACCTTAACGGATCAGTCTGAGTTAATCGTTCATGCCATGGGCTACTTAACAAACGCAGCGACACCTATTGCTGCAAATGAGGAGCTCATTGTAACCAATTGGCTTAATTTAGAGGGTGTTGCTGATGATTCATGTGATCTCCTCATTGGTGATGACGCGATTAATATGGTGGAGTGGACTCAATTTGACTTGTTCTTATCTAATGCTCATCGTGTTCTTAAGCGTGATGGTTTATTCATTTGTCATTTGTTAGTGAAACCTGCGGAATGCTTCATAACGAATACAATAGATGATGTGAGACGTGAGTATGAAGAGGAAATGATTAGAACTCAATATGACTTGGCCAGTAGATTAAATTTTATCTGCTATGACACTAATTCCTATGCTATGGGGTGGCAAAATACTATTGAACAGCTAGGAATCAATCAGCTGGATCAATTCAAGCCAAGTTTTGATTTTGTAGGTACATTTGGACGATGTAATAGCAAGTTTTATTGCCCTCCCCAAGATGCATTTGAGCGTTTGCTCAATCACTATTTCCACATTGAGGAACTATTTTATCCACATGAACATGAGTATTGTCAGTTCGAACCCGTTTATGTATTGCGTAAAAAATAATATAAGGAAATTACAAATGAGTACTCACTTAATTAACTACACGACACCACCAGAATTCGTTAAATTAATCGTACAAAGATATAAAAATTTTGACTTGACCCAGAAAACAATTCTTTTTATCGAGCCTTATGGTGCTGTTATTTCATTGCTAAAGAGAGGGCTTGAAAAAAAGTATAATATTATTGTTTTAACAGCTAACAGTGATTTTAGAGTGGTACCTGATGAGCTTTTAAATCAGGTTGCACTGAGTATCAATATAGATACTGCAAATAATAATAGTGTATTGGAGCTTTCCGACACATTACAGCAGCATATGTCTATAGATGCGGTCATTCCTGGTTTTGAATATTTTGTTCCTATTGCTTCAAAGATCAGTACCTTATTGAACGTACCTGGGATTGATTGTAAGCACGTATTGAATCTTAGAAGAAAAGACCTCATGCGTACTGCTTTAAATAAAGCGGGTTTGAGTAGTCCACGGTCTTACTTAGTAACTTCTCCGGATGATATTAATGAAGCCATAGATTATATTGGGTTTCCGGCCATCTGTAAGCCTATTGATGCCGCAGGAAGCGTTCATGTTAAGAAAGTTAAAAATAAAAAAGAATTGCTCGAAGCGGCTAGCCGGATATTAAATGGCAATGATGTTCTTTGGGGGCATAAACTATCAAATTCTTTACTATTAGAAGAGTATATTGATGGCAAAGAATACAGCTTGGAAGGAATAGTACAGAATGGTGTTGTTGTTCATTTTAGTACTACAGAAAAATTTGTTTCAGATCAATCTGAGTTCATCGAAATAGGGCATATTGTTAATGCACCTATTGAACAGCCGCTGCATACAAAAATTCAAAGTTACATTGATCAGGTGATAAAAGTCCTTGGTGCGGACCATTGCCCCTTTCATGCTGAAGTGCGATTACGACGTGATGGGGAACCAGTCCTTATGGAAATTGCAGCCCGTTTAGCAGGTGATAAGATTGGCGATTTGCTTTGTTTATCTCGTGATATTAATTATTTTGATTATGTTTACGCGGCCTATCTGGGTATAAAACTGCCCTTGAGTGAAATGAAAAATAATTATGCGGGTATTCGTTTTTTTTATCGTCCGCATACGGATATGTTTACAACAGTAACAGGTGTGGATGCCGCGAAGTTGCAGGCTATTGAAGATATTGCTATTTACTATAAAGCGAATAAAGCAATTCCTGAGTTTCCTAAACCCTTACGTCGCTTGGGGCATGTCATTGCTAAAAGTGATGATTATAATAAGCTCTCTAAAATGCTTCATGATATTGATTCTGACATTCATTTTAACTAATAAAAGGGAGAATCGAGTGTCTCAATCTAATGTTATCATTGTTCATGGCGCCTATGGTCATCCATTTGAAAATTGGTTCAACTGGATGAAGACTGAATTAGAGAGTCTAGGTATTGAATGTCTTGTTCCACAACTGCCTACGCCAAATGGCCAAGAATTAAAGAACTGGCTTTACGTATTTAATTCTACCGTATCACCAATGATTACGCCTGATACGATTTTAATCGGCCATAGCTTGGGCGCAGCATTCTTATTGAGGTGGCTTGAGCAAGCCAAACAGTCTGTATCGAACACCATTTTAGCTGGTTCATTTATAGGAACTGTCGGAATACAGAAATTCGATAAAATTAATGAGAGTTTTTTTGAACATTCGTTTGATTGGCATTCGATAGTCAATAAATCCAAACAGTTTTTTTGTTACCATGGGTCTAACGATCCTTATGTATCAAAGAGTAACTTTGACTTTATTGCAAACAATCTACAGGCCAGAAAAATTATCATTTCTCAAGGTGGGCATCTCAACGAAGCGGCAGGATTTTCGTCATTCCCGCAGTTACTTATTCAGTTAAAAACATTATTAGGTATCGATCATGGCAAATGTATTTAGTTTTTTGTTTCTTGGAACATTAGGATGGGGTATTTCACTCTATTTAATGAAAATATTACTGGTGTCTTTAACTCCAACGGAAATTGTTTTGTATCGAATGGCCATTGGTGCCGCCTCTCTCTTTCTCCTGGCGAAACTACTTAAATTAAAAACGGATAATATTCGCGGGTTGATTCTGGATGGAATAATAGTTGGGACATTCAACATGACGCTGCCATTTTATCTGACCACCTTTGCAGTAAACACCGTATCCAGTTCATTAGCCTCTGTGATTAATGGGCTTACACCACTGTGTACTTTAATATTGGGTATGGTGTTTTTTTCTTCGAAACAAAAATTAGGTGTATTGAATCTATTGAGTATTGTGCTTGGATTTATTGGAATCATTATTATTAATTCAGACGTGAGTATTTATCAAGGTTCGGCTGTTGAACTTATGGCTCTTTTAGCAACAACCATTTCATACGGTATTACTGCTAATTATTTCAAATATTATGCCCGTACTAAAGATCCAATACTTGTATCAGCAGTATCGGCACTCGTTTCTGCAATGACCATGCTCCTGTTTAAATGTGCAACGGAATCTTCACTGAATTACTGGGGAATGCCACAGGATATACCTCAAATAATCGCTTTGTTATGGTTAGGAGTTATTGGATCAGGATTTTGTTTGTATCTCTATTGTTCGTTAATTCAAAATGCAGGTGCAGTTTTTGCGTCAATGATTACCTACCTTATGACAATAACAGGAGTTATCATGGGGGTGATATTTTTGCATGAAACAATTTCTCAGCAGATCATGATTGGTTGTACATTCATTTTTTTCTCCTTGATCTTGGTCAATCACGCGCCTTTGTTTGAGAAATTATTTGTTTCTATATCAAGACACATTTCATTAAAAATGTTGGTAAATCGGAACATTAATGAATAGAGTCAACGTTGGCTGAAACTTATTTACTACGAAGTGTATCAATGATCAAGAATCGGAACCGGTGACAGTTGAGCCTGTAGTTATTGAAAAATGTCTGGGACATAAAATGCCACGCATTATGGCAACGTATAATAAAAATGAAATGCAATCGCAACGTAAAGAGGCATCGGATCAATGGGCGGATTTTGTTGAAGATTTATTGCAAGAAAATGTAGTGCCGATTTCATAAAAAAAATGCTCCTAACTAAGAGTGACAATAAATTGATCAAATAAAGGGGGGCAAATTGCCTCCACCCTAATAATAAAAATTATCAGGAGAAATTTTATGGATATTAGTCCAGCTGTTTTTGAAGAAAATAAAATACGCTGTTTATATGATGAAGAAACTGAAACATGGTTTTTTTTCTATTCACAGGAATGACAGCATACCCAATGTATCGGGCAATCAACAAAGAAAATTGTCTTCCAGAATACCAATGCCATTGAACCGGCAACGTCCGCTAAGGGGAGTGTTGAAGAATGGCGAGATTCAATAGGTCGGCTGGCATCAGGCAACTCAAGACTGGTATTTGCCATATCTGTAGCTCTTGCACCTGTACTGACAAAGATTGTGGGTGAAGACTCAGGCGGTTTTCATTTCAGAGGTGCATCTTCATCAAGGAAAAGCACTGCATTGAGTCTGGCTGCCTCTGTTTGGGGAAACCCACAATCTTATTGTCGTTTATGGCGCAGCACCAACAATGGGCTTGAAGGCTTGGCTGCATTACACAATGATGGCTTGCTCATTCTTGATGAACCTAGTCAAATGGCTCCCAGAGACGCAGGGGAGGCGGCTTATTTACTGGCTAATGGCCAGGGAAAAAAACGCGCCTCTCGAACTGGCACTGTCAGGCAATCATCTCGATGGTCGCTATTTTTCTTATCTGCTGGTGAAGAGTCTTTGACAGCACTCATGGCAAAATCAGGACAGCGCATTAACGCAGGTCAGGAAATCAGGCTTGCTGATATTGAGGTGGATGCAGGTTGTGGAATGGGGATCGTTGAAATAATTCATGCTCAACTAAGCCCAGCCAGCATGGCCTTATCACTAAAGAAATACAGCAGCCGATATCATGGCGCAATCGGTCTAGCGTGGCTGAGTCAAGTAGTTGCCAGCCGGCAATCAATCAGTCGATATATTACCGACACCATTCAAACCTTTGTTGATGCAGTCATTCAACCCGATGCAACGGGTCAGATAATCCGTGTTGCCAGACGCTTTGTACTGGTTGCTGCTGCCGGAGAATTGGCCAGTCAATTTGGTCTGACGGGATGGCAAAAAGGCGAGGCATTTCATGCAGCAAAGGTTTGTTTCCTTGCATGGCAGGAGGCTTTTGGGGGTGATGGTCAGCGCGAAGATCGCACCATCATGGCGCAGGTGCGTGTGTTCTTTGAATCTCATGGTGCCAGCCGTTTTGATAATGCCAACTCACTTAACAACGATAAGATTCTCAACCGAGCAGGATTTTATCAAATAGATGCCGAAGGCTTTCGAATTTACATGGTGTTAACTGAAGCCTACAAAAACGAACTGTGCAAAGGCTTTGATCAACGCACAGTGACAAGAGTTCTATTACAAGCTGGCTGGTTGAAACCTGCCCCGGATGGCAAAGCGTCACACAAACCAAGAATCAAAGGGGTTGGAACCTGAGGTATCGACTCGTTTTTAAAAATCTGGACTTGCATCGTATAACGTGATCTCATTGATTCCGACCAAAGCCTCATTGAGGCCATACGATGCAAGTAAGCACTATTTTACATGAACTATTCTCTTCATCAATTCATAAAACACGATTAAAAAGCTTAATTACGATAGTAAACGGTGTAATAAAGAGTAAGAAGCTTCAATTAAGTCAATTAGGCCGATGTTTGAATGGGCAAGCGAAAGAGCGCTCCGGTATTCGTTTAATAGACCGTTTTCTAAGTAATCAGTTTTATCAGCGTGAATCGCTCCTAATTTATCGAAGTATATGTAGTCGAGTTCTTAAACATACCGCAACTCCTGATATAGTTGTGGATTGGTCAAGTATTCCAAATAGCCAATATTATTGTGAGGGTAAAGAGCAGTGCCTACTGCGCGCGGTATTTCCTGCACCAGGTCGAGGTATTACTCTTTATGAAGAAATTCATCCTAAATCGAAAGAAAACAATCCGCACATCCATCGCAATTTCTTAAACAATCTAAAATCGGTATTGCCTCCAGAAAGCAAGCCCTGCCTTATTACTGATGCCGGATTTAAAAACCCGTGGTTTAAATCGGTATTAGCTATGGGGTGGGATTATGTAGGACGTGTACGAGGAATCACTCAGTATGATGCAGGAGGTGGATTTTATGCGATTAAAACGGTGTTCTCCCAGGCCACGAATAAAGCACGTTACTTAGGATTTTGGGCTATCGCGAAAACCAATGTCCTCCTTCATCATGTGGTCCTTTACAAAGGAACGCCTAAAGGGCGTTATCAAATGACCAAAACGAAAAAACCTGCTCAAGGCAAGGACTCTAGGAAATACAGTGCCTCATGGAGAGAACCTTGGTTCCTTGTGACCTCTTTAGAGGAAGTTAAAGAGCACCCTAATCTCGCTCGCATTAAATACACACGAAGAATGACCATTGAAGAAAACTTTAGAGATACTAAGTCGACTCGCTATGGCTTTAGCTTCGATAACAACATCACCTTCAAACCAGAACGATATACAGTTTGGTTACTACTCGCGGCCATTGCTAGCCTCATTGCCTGATTACGGGGGCTTCCGCGGAGAAATTAAAATTACATTATGATTTTCAAGCAAACTCTTATAAACATCGGAGGGTCTTGTCTTTCTTTTATCTGGGATGCCAACTGATTAGGAAAAAAATAAACGTTGAGACTCATTGGGAGATAATTTTAGAGGAGTATAATACATGCTCCTCTTAATTAAAACGAGTCGATACCTCAGGCCCTGGGCCCAATCGATGCTTGCTTAATTATTTGTGATACCCGAAGGTTGAGTTTGAATCAAAATCAATGTCTAAATGATATCCATTTTTATAATTGTGCAGTTGCACCTTATCAACTGCAATTTCATCAAAACTAAGAAAAACAGTGTTTAAGGGTAATGCATTAGGTTTATTCGTTACAAGGGATGGTGGATCAACCGGAATAGAACAATAGTAAATGGGTACCGCTTCATGATCTTTGCAAAAAACTTGTCTTGCATATACTGTTGCATCCTCGAGAGAGTCAAAGCGTCGGCGCTCCCAGCAACGAGCTGCTCTTAAATGTTCTTCCATTAAATTTGCATTAATTTCTCTTGGTTTCATTTTAGGATAAGGAGTAATAACATAAAATAACGACGATGGGAGCCATTTTTCTATCGGTCCTTTATCTTCCTCAAAGAGATTTATGGGCGCAACGACAATGTAAAATTTCATAACTACTTCTTTCTACAAACATTTAATAATCTGAAAACTAACAGTAGCAATAGGGCCTACTATTTATATCCTGATGAGCCTTCTCGAAGTTAGGGTGTCGAGTCTCGTTGTTTTTCAAGGCACTCTATTCTCTCTGTCGCTAGTGCTAGGTCTTGATTAATTTGCTTAAGTTTTGAAGTAAGAGATGAGATGATGGTAAGACTTTCAAGCATGAGGAATACCATTCCAATAGCCCCCAGTAAAAACAGGCTATAGGGTGCATTTTGCTCTCCCAGGAAACTGCGAATGGTGCCACGTAGGTTATCACTTATCATAATGATTAAAAAAGCCACTTCAACAATTATCCAGCTTATCGCCATATGAGCACTGAGCTTGCCCGAACGGATCAGCGAAACTGTATATATAAAAACGAAGAAAATTAAACTTAAACCTAATAAACCTGCTGTCATAGAAACCTCTTTATTTAAAAATCATTTTTCGTTTTTAGAAAAAGTCCCATAAAACCAATGAGAACACGAAACGGGTACAAAAATGCCTTGGTAAAATTAAATAGAGATTGGCCGTGCACACGTCCTCGCATGGTGATAGGTATTTCGAGTATTCTAAAGCCTTTACGCTGTAGCATAAATAGAGCTTCTGCCTCCGGATGATCTACTGGATAAAATTTTGCAAAATACTCAAAGGCTTCGCGATTCAATGCACGGAAACCAGAAGTGGTATCAGAAATGTAGAGTCTTGTGGCGAGGTATAATATGCTGGTTGAAAAATACATGCCAATACGTCTTGGCAGAGAGGTTTTATAGGCTTTATCTTGATAATTAGGAACATAGCGAGAACCAATCACGCAATCTGCTTGGTTATCGCAAATTGGCTTGATAACGGACGCTATCCACGCTGGATTATGCTGGCCATCTCCATCTATTTGCACAACGATATTGTAACCGTTCCTGCTGGCGTATTTAAAGCCCGTTTGTACCGCGCCACCAATACCAAGATTAGCTGACAAGGAAAGTACTTTAACACCTTGTTGCCTGGCAACCTGCGCTGTTCTATCACGAGATGCATCGTCAATAACGACTATATCATATCCTAACAGCTGTATTTCCTGTAAAAGAGAGATTAAATTTTCTTCCTCGTTATAAGCTGGAATAATGATCAGAACATTATTTTTATTCACGAGAATCTCCTTTGTTTTTGTTTTTGATGTCGCGTACATCGCCTATCTGACGCGCAGGATTTCCGCCAACGATGGCGTAAGGAGGTACATCTTTTGTGACTACCGCTCCGGCTCCAACAATAGCACAACGACCAATTCGTACGCTAGGCAGCACTATCGCATTTACTCCTATATAGGCACCATATTCGATCACAACATCTCCCACGGTATATTCCACACCTGTTTCAAGTTGAGTGGGTGGAGAGAAACTTGTATGTGATATCACTTTGGCTCCACGAGTAATGTACACATTATCCTCTATGTAGACATGCTCTGGAAACGTGGTGTCAATAAGAACATTAGGTGCAATGTAAACTGTGCGATATTTGTCTATATTAACTCCCCGTCTCTTATGAATCCACGCAGGAAGCCAGGGCGGAATAACAGCAACATATGCAAGGTATCCTAAAAACCCCTTAAACAAAAACTTGATATTTTTAAAATACTTATCTACCCGTTGAGGGCTAATTTCATCCATAAATCATTTTCTCTTAATTTAAAGGTGCTATTGAATAAAAATATTTAAGCATATCAGTGTTTTCTGAAATGTATTTAAATCCCGTATTTTCAAATAATTTTTTACTTGCCGCATTATCCGGTTTTATTTCTGCGATTAAATTAATTAATTCATTTTCTTTGAATAATTGTTCATTCTTTAATAGGCGAAGGTGGTATATAGCTGCGTGTAATAGATGCTTACTGAGCCCCTTGTTTCTATGCGCTGGTGCTAACATGATACTCACTTCCCAGGACTTTGTTGCCTGCAAACCATCAAAGCGCACCATCCCTATCGATTGGCTTGATAACTCACCAATTAGCAAAAGAGATTTAGAATCAGCTAACACCCGTTGATACCATTTCTCATGTACAGTAGGCTCTATTAGGTCTTGATTGCGCGACATCATTCTGGTCAGTGGATCATTACGCCAGCACAATAAGTCAGAACAATCTGCCTCATTGGCACAGCGCATTTTAATAGGTAATTCCATCATAATAAAATACTAAGCCACTTGGTAAGCTGAGAGTACTTTTCTTACTGCTTGGATAGTATCCTCCATATCTTGATTACTCATCGCAGGGAATATGGGGAGGCTTATTATTCTTTCATATTCTGCTTCAGCTACCGGCCAATTGCCTTTCTTATATCCTAACTGCGTATAATAGCTCATCCAAGGAATAGGAATATAATGAACATTAACACCTATGCCTTCGGCGCGTAATGCGGTAAAAATTTCCTCTCTGCTTGCCTGTAATTGCTCAAGGCGCAGGCGGATTACAAAAAGATGCCAGGCTGATTGGCAATCTTGTCGTTCGAATGGTAGCTCCAATGCAGTGAGGTCACCGAGTGCCTCTTGATAAACAGTTGCAATAAAACGTCGGCGTTCTAGCCACTGATCCAATTTTTGTATCTGACTAACACCTAATGCGCAATTAATATCAGGAATTCTGTAATTATATCCCAGGCTAACCACATCATATTTCCAAGACTGGTTGGAGTTACGGTTATGGATCTCTAAATCTATACCATGATGACGAAAGGACCGCATGCCTTTAGCAAGCAAGGGATCTTGCGTCAAAACCATGCCTCCCTCTCCAGTCGTGATATGTTTGACTGGATGGAAACTAAGGATGGTCATATCTTGTAGACTTCCTACTTTTTGATTTTTATATACGGCTCCAAGTGAATGAGCGGCATCCTCTATGATTAATAGATTATGTTTTTGAGCAATGGCACGCAGGCTATCATGATCACAGGGATGACCGGCAAAATCTACAGCAATAATGGCTTTAGTTTTTGATGTAATTTTTCTTTCAACATCAATTGGATCGATATTTAGAGTGTCAGGGGATAGATCAGCAAAAACAGGAGTGGCACCACTATATAAAACGCAGTTAGAGGTGGCTACGAAAGAGATTGCAGGAACAATCACCTCATCTCCTGGGCCAATGTTTGCGGCAGAAACAGCCGCATGTAGTGCGGCAGTTCCCGTGTTAACTGCAATAGCTTCTTTTGCACCTGTATACGTGCAAACAGTCTCCTCAAATTTTTTTACCATAGGGCCTGTTGTCAGCCAATCTCCGTTTAAGACCGTGTTTACGGCTTCCTTATCTGCTTCATCTATGGATTGACGCGCGTAAGGAAGCAATGTTTCGCGCACGGGCGTTCCTCCAAATACAGCTAATTGTTCTTTCATTACAATCCCTTCTTTAAAAAAATTTAAGTAAAAATTGATTAAGTTTTCTCTCCATCTCTACTCCTACAGCTAGAAGAAAAGCGATGATTTGAAATACGGTGCCATAGACTACTGCTTCTGATTTATTAATGCCAAAACTAGCCAAAGCAAATATAGCCGCGATTTGATAAACTCCGATGTATCCTGGGGTCGCTGGGACGCAAAAAACGGCGGCCAAGTAAACCAACACGGTCACTGCTGCAATGATAGGTAGCTCCGTCCACCCAAGAGCGTAAAAAAGAAGCCAACAAGCAAAAACATCCAAAAATGTGATTATAATTTGGAGTATTAGGCACGGCACTATAAAGCGCTTTAATTTTAATAATTGCATGCCTACTAAAAATTCTTGATACATCTTACATAGCCAATTGCCCACTTTGTTTTTAGATGCAATCCATTGGAAAAATACTTCCAAGCGGTGGCCACCTATGCAGTAAAGAATTCCCCCTGTAACGAGTACAGCGAAACCGGAGACGGCAATTTCTGTGGTAGGTGATATATTAAAATACCCACTTTTTGTGCCCACCATAATTACAAGTAAGAGAAAAAGAGTTGCCGCATCAATCATTCTATCAAATAACGCGCTTACAACGGCTTCTCCGCCTCTTATACCCGTAAGCTGTTGTATGCGGACAATTTTTAAAACTTCGCCAGCCTTCGCTGGATAAACGGCCGAGCCAAAATAGCCTGCACAAGAAGCTTTCCAAACATTGCCTGTATCGCTCCATGGTAAGGCTGCAATGATTTGCCAACGTAAGCTTCTTAAAAACATAGAAGCCAAAAGAGCAAACATCATTGCCAGGGCCCATTTAGTCTCGATATTCTTTAAAATGGAGATAAATTCGTTCCAATCCATATGCCAACAGGTATAGAACAAAAATAATGGGGCTAAAACAAAACCAGATAACGGCAGTATTTTTTTTAAGTTAATGGGACTATCTCCCATTCTGGGGCATGATTTTTCAGGCGGCTAGAGTATTTAGGTTTATGTAAAGAATCTTTGGCGAGAATAGCGTATACCTTTGTTCTCTGATCTTTGTACACTTCATTTATTGTCAACCAAGGAGGAATTTCGCCTACTTCAAACGTCTTGTTATCTTGAACTACGAGAAATTTAAAACCATTTTCGAATAAATGAATCCAGCGTTTATTCTCAGCAGAGTAAACCGTCGAGTCTTTTCTGCCTGCACCGTTAATGCATTGTAATAAATCTTCACGCAAATGGTAGGTATACCACCCCATCACAAAAACTCGATCTCCTTTCTTTGCAATTTGATTGACATGTTGTATGCCCGTTGCAAGTTCTTGTAACTCGCTCTCAGGGGGATATACTTTGGAACATTTAGCATCATGAAAATTGCTTTTTAAACAGTCAGAGAATTTTGCTGCGAGAGTTTGAACTGGCAAAACTCCAGCAGGTAGACAGGTGTATAGCGCTATAATGAGACTGAAAAAAATAGCTATTTTTAATGAATTATAATTCTTCGTAAGAATTACCTTCTCGGCGCACCAGGAAGAAACCGGAATGAAGAGTAGTAATGTAGGTAAAATACATCTCGGGCAAAGTACAGAGGGTCTACAAATCATCCAAATCACCAAGCAGCTGATTGATACCACTATCATCTGGACCAGTGGTTCTGTTAATTTCCATTGTTCTTTCTTGGCTAGAAGAAACAGCGGAATAAATAAGAGAACCAACGGTGAAAGATTTCCTCCTAGAAGAGAATATTTTCCAAAAGTAAGAGCAAAGGGATAAGTCAGTAAAATATAACGTATCGTCTCAGGAGTATACCAAATCTGATCTGTCCAATTACTTCCTGCTGATTTAAAGAAATAAAAAGGGGCGAAGGGCTCATTAAATAAAATAGCATTTTTAATAAAATGAGGTAGCATAGCTACCAAAAATACAGCTCCTAGTATTGCAACAGAACGTAATGTTTTTAGTTGGAACAAAGACTTCCAATGATTCCAGAGGACAATTAAAAAGACAGCAGTTAACATCATCGGTATGTAAGAAAATTTAGCTATACAAGCTAGTCCCGCGAATAATCCCGTTAAAATATAAGGCAGCAACCCAGAGTTTTTATTCGTTTGAAGGGCCCAATAACAAGCAGCTAGCCCTAAAGCCGTGGCAAAAATATCTACTTTACCATCATAAAGATAGGCCGTATAAGTAGTAGAGGTCATTAATAGGATCAATGCAATAATTTTTCCTCTTGCTCGAACTCCGGCCTCAGTACAAAGAGATAAAATAAAACCTATGACAGCAAAGCCTGTGAGCCAGACAAAAAATTTTGCGGCTTGCTCACTATTCATCGCCATTAAGGCTGCGTGATGCAACTCTCCAAAAAGCCCAATTTGTGAAAAAGCATAGTAATTATTTACTGGTTTTAGCCGGTGCGTGGCAGCCATGAGCTTAGGTAAAACCATATAAAAAGCTTCAGCATCTCCAATTGGCGGATATGATACAGAAGCCATACCCAGAAGACACAATACACAAAGTAGGGCAATAAGCATTATTTTCCAAAACAAGCGAAGCCTAACAATGTTCTGATATCTATTTTGTAGGGTATGTATTAATGGTCTATAACAATCTTTAGTAAAATAAAGGCTGGTTATAAAAATAAATGCAGATAAACCCATGATTAAGTTAATTTTGAAATGAGATGTCAAACCCAGAATCAACCATAAATTAACAAAAATGACCTGACCAAGCATAAAGGAAGTTGAATAAATTGCTCGATTGTTAATGCTGGCAGGTGAACAAAATCTCAGACAGGCTAATCCCAATAAAAGGTTTGTTAAGGCATACCATAACGCAATGAGCAACGACAGCATAGCAACCTTAGCCTCCCCAAATGTTTGTTTTAAACAAAAGTGAATACATAAACGTATAGACGATTTGGAATGTTGGTTTTTGGTTGAAGAAAGTGTAGAGGGTGGGGAAAACTGTATACTGCTGATTTAAAAGCAGCATTAGAAAAGAGCCGCAGAGAATCCACATACAAAGAAAAAACTCTACCAAAGAAATCAGCTTAGTCTTAATTCGCTTATGCATTTTCACCTTTCCTTCGATGTAATGTACCATTTTGACTAAAATTTGCTGTTAAATAGAATATTGGAAAAACTAGAATTGCTCTGCCTAAAGATCTCCGCTGCATTCCTAAAATTTACGTTTATATGGGATTTCTTCAGTGAAAAATTGTAACTATTTGATATGGCTCCCCGGACAAGACTCGAACTTGTGACCTAATGATTAACAGTCATCCGCTCTACCGACTGAGCTACCGGGGAATATGTGCGAATCTTAAAACGATTCTGTGCATTGGTCAAGCATATATTGTAATAAATTTATGGATATTTTTATTTTTGGTTTTTTGTTTTTCAAAAAGGAAAAAAATCGTTCTTTTGCAGAGGGGGAGCAAGCGGGGATGCTCTAGTTGTTTGCAATCAAAGGCCCTATTTAAGGTTTTTTTGTGTGATGGTGGGTTGATGCTGAGTACAACGAAGCCCAACCACCGGCTTCAATTTTACACCGATGTTGGGCTTCGTGATGCTCAGTGTTAACCTATAGAGATTATTTGCAAAAACGTTCTAGTCTATCTAACGCGTCTTTGAGTATTTCCATACTGGTTGCAAATGAGAGGCGGATGCAGCCTTCGTTTCCAAATGCAGAACCAGGTACTAAGGCAACGCCTACTTCGGTTAATAATTTCTCGGAAAACTCCAGATCATTGGCGTAGCCGCGTTTGTTGATGACTTCTTGTACGCTTGGAAAAATGTAGAAAGTGCCATCGGCGGGAATTACCTCAACCCCAGGAATCTTTTGTAAGCGGTCTGCAACATAGTCATGTCGTTGACGGAAGGCTTCAACCATAGATAAAACAGTTTCATTGCTACCATTTAAGGCTGCTACAGCGGCACGTTGCGCAATAGAGCAGGGGTTTGAGGTGGATTGTGATTGAATGGTTTTCATTGCATTCATTAAGGGGAGAGGACCTGCTGCGTAGCCGATGCGCCAGCCCGTCATTGCATAAGCTTTGGATACGCCATTTAACACTACGGTGCGCTCATACAATTCAGGGCAGGCGTTTAGGATATTTACAAAGGATTGGCTCCAAATAATATGTTCATACATATCATCAGTCGCAATGATAATTTGTGGATGTTTTTTCAGTACTTCTGCCAATGCTTTAAATTCATCTAAAGTATAGGCTACTCCAGACGGATTGGATGGGCTGTTTAAGAACAATAAACGGGTCTTTGGCGTAATCGCCTCTTCTAATTGCTGCGCATTAATTTTGTAACGTTGCGCAGGTGTAGTCGAGATAATTACTGGCACACCATCAGCTAATAGCACCATATCGGGATAGGAAACCCAATAAGGGGCTGGAATGATTACTTCATCGCCTGGATTTAATAAAGCCTGGCAAAGGTTGTAGCAACTTTGCTTGCCACCAACGGAAACTAAAATCTGATTTAATTGGTAGTCTAGGCCATTATCTTTTTTGAATTTGTTTTTAATGGCTTCTTTTAATTCAGGAATACCATCTACCGCAGTATATTTGGTAAACCCTTGGTTAATCGCATTGATCGCGGCTTCCTTAATGTACGTGGGTGTGTCAAAATCAGGCTCACCAGTGCCTAAGTTAATCACATCATGTCCTTGTGCGCGTAATTGAGTAGCCTTAGCTGCTACAGCTAACGTTGGTGATGGCTTCACTTTTTGCACGCGATTTGCTAATACGATATCCATTTATTACTCCTATGAGATATACTTATACGTATGAAAGATTTGTTCAAAATTTATGCCAATTATCAGCCTGCAGGTGATCAGCCCACAGCGATTGCCTCGTTAATTGACGGCTTAAAATCCGGTTTGGCCAAGCAAACCCTCCTGGGGGTTACTGGCTCGGGTAAAACATTTACCATTGCCCATGTCATTCAGGCGATGCGACGTCCTACCTTAATTATGGCGCCTAATAAAACTTTGGCCGCACAGCTTTATGGCGAGTTTAAAGCCTATTTTCCTGATAATGCAGTAGAGTATTTTGTTTCCTACTACGATTATTACCAGCCTGAAGCCTACGTGCCTTCTTCTGACACGTTTATAGAAAAAGACTCGTCCATTAATGAGCACATCGAGCAAATGCGGCTTTCAGCGACGAAAGCGCTAATTGAGCGTAAAGATGCAATTATTGTTGCTACGGTGTCGGCAATATATGGTTTGGGCGACCCTGATTCTTATCTGCGTATGGTATTACATCTTTCCCGTGGAGAACAATCTGAACAACGTAAAATTTTAAAACGTCTTGCCGAAATGCAATATACTCGTACGAATATGGCCCTAGAGCGGGGGCAATTTAGGGTGCATGGCGATGTAATTGATATTTTTCCGGCAGATTCGGAACGGATTGCCATCCGCGTTGAATTATTTGACGATGAAGTTGAAAATATTGCCCAATTTGATCCTTTGACCGGTGAGGTTATTCAACGATTACCTCGGGTTACTATATTCCCTAAAACCCACTACGTGACTCCGCGAGAGCGTATTTTACAAACGGTGGATTGGGTAAAAGACGAATTGCAAGAGCGCTTGGCGGAATACAATGCACAAAATAAATTGGTGGAAGCGCAGCGCTTGGAACAACGCACCTGTTTTGATGTCGAGATGATGTTGGAATTGGGTTATTGTTCGGGGATTGAAAACTATTCGCGTTATTTATCGGGGCGTAATGCCGGAGAACCACCGCCAACCTTGTTTGATTATTTGCCTGCAGAGGCATTGTTGGTTATTGATGAATCCCACGTAACCGTACCGCAAATTGGTGGGATGTATCGTGGGGATCGTTCTCGCAAAGAAACTTTAGTGCAATATGGTTTCCGCCTGCCTTCAGCGCTGGATAACCGTCCCTTACGTTTTGAAGAATTTGAAGGACGTTCACCACAAACGATTTATATTTCGGCAACTCCTGGATCTTATGAAAAAGAGAACTCTGATAATGTGGCCGAGCAGGTGGTACGTCCTACTGGATTAATTGACCCAGAGGTAGAAATTCGGCCGGTACGTACTCAGGTCGATGATTTAATGTCCGAAGCACGTCAAGTCATCCAGCAAGGGGCACGGGTATTAGTAACGACCTTGACGAAGCGTATGGCCGAGGATTTGACCGACTATTTAAACGAGCATGGGATAAAAGTTCGTTATTTGCATGCAGATATCGACACGGTAGAGCGTATGGAAATCATTCGTGATTTACGCTTAGGTGTTTTTGATGTTTTGGTGGGAATTAACTTATTGCGTGAGGGCTTGGATATGCCTGAGGTGGCATTGGTTGCCATTCTGGATGCGGATAAAGAGGGCTTTTTACGTTCGGATCGCTCCCTAATCCAAACCATTGGTCGTGCGGCACGTAATGTGAATGGACGTGCAATTCTTTATGCAGATAAGATTACTGGTTCCATGCAACGCGCTTTGGATGAGACGAGCCGGCGTCGTGACAAACAAAAGGCATTTAACGAAGCACACGGGATTACTCCTAAAGGGATTAATAAATCCATCACCGATATTATGGAAGGTGCCTATGTTGGTAAACGCAAGGAGGCTGTGGCTGAGCCGACTCCTGAGTATTTACATTGGTCTACTCAAGAGTTGGTAAAACATATAAATACTTTAGAAAAGCAAATGTATGTGCATGCTAAAAATATGGAGTTTGAGGCTGCGGCTAAGGTTCGGGATCAGTATCTTTTATTGAAAGAGCAATTGATTAAGGGCGATGCAACTTAAGAGAGATGGAGGCGCCGCCGTAATCTGGGTTCGGTTTTCGAATCATGCTTCGCTCCCGGATTGCGGCGGCGTCTCCATCCCGGCTACAGTTCAAGTGAACTAAAGTTTGACAACTGGTATATAAAATAGGAATAATCGCGGTCTTATCTCTATATGATTTAGGTTTGTATCGTGCTTTATAATGCCCCAGAACCCAGCAAATTACCTTCCTCCCATGAGCATAATCCTCTATTTAATTTCACGGCTGCTCCAGGTTGGATGGACTCTTTTTTAGGCCGCTATGCGCTACCATCGCAAGCTGGAGACTTTAGCGCCCTATTCATTAATGAGGCGAGTCAATTCGATGATGACGTATTACGGCATGAACACCATACAATAGTAACCTTTGATGAGGCACAACTCGATACTTTGGAAATAAGGCATAGAGCGCAACAAGAACTTGAGCCTCAACATCAAACCTTTATCATAAACTTTAATTGCAATTTTAAAGTTTATGAGCAATCGCTAATTGAGATGCAAGACAATGCGCGTGATTTGCAAACGAATGTTATTGGTTTTAACTATCGCAATGTTGGTCGAAGCCAAGGCCAACTTCAGTTTATGTGTCATTTAATTATCGATGGCATTGCTCAGGTTCAACGATTATTAGATCAGGGTGTTTCTCCCGAGAATATTACTTTAAATGGCTTATCGATTGGCGGCGGCATTGCTACCTGTGTTGCTTGGTATTTTCATCAGCAGGGTCAGAAAGTTAATTTGTTTAATGACCGTTCTTTCGCTTCAAGTCTAAAACTTGTTTTGAGTCATGTTGAAAGCATACCTATTCTGGGGGGAGTACTCGGTTTTCTCTGTGCGCTTATCATTTTCAATTCGGCATGGTATGTCTCTATTTCAGAACTGTTTCAGGATATTCCTGAGGAATTTCGGGATTACATGCTGGTACGTACTTCTAGAGCTACGCGTACTGCAGAAACCCTAGATGATTTGGCTATACCACATGAAAGTTCCTTGCATCTTGGTTTAAGAGAGGAGCGTAGGCAGATAAAGGGGGATATTGATTCACAACTTCGTCAATGGGAAGATGAAGAGCTGATTGATGCAAACACTTTAAATAAGTTAAAAAAGACGAAGCACGAGGCAAAGGAAAAGGCGCGAAACCGCAAAATGGAAGCATCAGTTGTTAATATTGGGGACGATTACGCTCACACCTTACCGAAAAAGTATTTATTTAATCGTTGTGGTGTGTCTGCGGATACTTTTTTTAAGAACTTTGTGCAGCGGTCTTATGAAGAGCATGGCATCAAGCCAAGCGCGTGTATGAAGGTATAAAGGTAGCCCGATAGGCATGGATTTTGAACCCTGAGGTTCAAGTGGGTGACGATTGAATCGGCTCAGGCTTCCCACTACAAGGTGGGCATGCACAACACCGACTGCAGGATGTCTCCCATGCTGTTAGCATTGGTTCGAAAATCACTCCCCACCGGGTTAGTTTAAGTATAACACTGTTCGCTTGAATAAAGTCAAGGACTCACGGCCTTTACTTAATAAATAAACAGGAGCACTATACCTTTTCGCTAATTAATGAGGAATTTTTATGGCTGCAACACCATCCACAATGCTGCCTTTAGGTAGCAAAGCACCAGATTTTAATTTAATGGATACCCGCAACAATAAAATGTTGAGCCTCCAGGAAGGCAAATCCTCCATTGCCACTGTAATTATGTTCTTATGTAATCACTGTCCTTATGTAAAACATGTGCAACCTAAACTGGTTGAATTAGCCAATCTCTATCAACCCCAAGGGATACGCTTTATTGCGATTAGCTCTAATGATGTGGAAAAATATCCTGAGGATAGCCCAGAAAAAATGCATCTTGAAGCACAGGATGCTCAGTACAGCTTCCCTTATTTGTACGATGAAAGCCAAGAGGTAGCAAAGGCTTATCAGGCCGCGTGTACCCCAGATTTTTATGTGTTTGATAAGGATTTGTTATGTGTCTATCGTGGCTGTCTTGACGACTCGACTCCTGGAAATAATAAGCCTCTAACTGGGGAGCACTTGCACGCTGCGTTGGATTGTATTTTGGCAGGAAAACCAGTAAATGCTGAACAAAAGCCAAGTATCGGCTGCAATATTAAGTGGAAAGCGTAAAACATCTAGCTGAATTCGCCGTACTCATGACTTCCCGGATTTCGCTGCGTTGCCCCAGACTACTTCTAAATGTAGCCTGGTTGCTTGCTACCAGGAGATTATGAGTGCTGTGAACACCTTCTATTTTGACAGGCATTCTTCTTAAGCATATGATAGAAAGCTTAAAATTTGCGGTGAAGTAATAAAACTCAGGACGGGTGTGATATGCGTAAGTTGTGGTTCTTAGGGCTGATTTTTCTATCACTGACGGCTTGCAAAAAGGAAGATAACTTGTTTAGCGGCTATGTTGATGCCGATCTTGTTTATTTATCCGCAGACTTTGGAGGGCGACTTACCGAGCTTGCCGTACTCAGAGGTCAGTTGGTCCCCAAGGATCAATTTTTATTTAGGCTGGAGCAAACCAGCGAGCTTTATCGCGTAGACATGAGTGAATTAAACAAAAAATCACTGCAAGCTCAACGTGAGCAAACCTTAAGCCAAATTCACTATAATGAAGTGAACTATCGTCGTATAGTGGATATGCGCAAACAAAATGCTGCGAGCCAAAATGATTTGGATGCAGCACGAAGAGATTTAAATGTTTCCAAACAACAATTGGCTGATATTGATGCGCGAATTAAAAGTAGCCAGGTAGATACTGCCGATAAGAAATGGCAAGTTGCCCGTAAAGAAAATTTTGCTACCGAGCGCGGAATTATCTTTGATACCTACTATACCCGGGGAGAGTTTGTGCAGCCAGGTTACCCAGTCCTTTCGCTGGTTACCACCAAGAATATCAAGGCCATCTTTTTTGTTCCAGAGACTCAATTAAACCGAGTACGGCTTAATCAAAAAATTAATATTAAAACGAGTGCCAATGACAATTTTGCGACTGGTCACATTTACTATATTTCTAACATTGCTGAATATACGCCGCCTATTATTTATTCACGTGAGGAACGTCAGCGCTTAGTCTTTAGAGTCGAAGTGAAAATTGATACCCCCGATTTAGAAAAAATCCGTCTTGGACAGCCAGTAACGCTGGAATTAACCGATGAATGATCTTGCCATTGATGTAACTAATTTAACTAAAGAGTTTGATAAAAAACTGGCGGTTGATCATATTTCGATACAAGTAGAGAAGGGGGCCATATTCGGCTTTCTTGGTTCCAATGGTAGTGGTAAGACGACGACTATTCGTATGATCTGTGGTTTATTATCCCCCACTGATGGTTCGGGGTATTGCTTAGGCTATGACATTCGTACGCAAAGCGATGAGATCAAAAAGCACACTGGCTATATGCCACAAAAATTCAGTTTTTATACCGGGTTAACCGTCTATGAAAATCTACGTTTTGTCGCTGATATTTTCCAAGTAAAAAACTCAAAGCAAGTAATTGAGGAAATGATCGAGGATTTGGAACTGGAGCGTTATCGTAAAGTACAGGCTGGCAATTTATCTGGTGGTTGGAAGCAGCGTCTGGCTTTGGCGTGCAGTTTACTGCATAAACCGCAAATGCTCTTTTTAGATGAGCCTACAGCCGGTGTGGACCCTAAAGCTCGCAAAGAGTTTTGGGATTATTTACATAAGATTTCCTCACGCGATGGCACCACCATTTTGGTGACTACCCATTATATGGACGAGGCGGAAAAGTGTACGGATTTAGCTTACATCAACATTGGGAAATTATTGTACGCCGGGCGCACTAACGACTTGGTTCCGCAATCCCATGTTAAAACCTACGTGCCGGAGATAACACGACAAGAGCAAAATGCATTAATGGAGCAAATTAATGGCAGTTATCCTAACGTTCTAGTTTCAATTGTTAATAATGAATTACGCATCTCCTCCCGGAATTATGAGTCCTTGCGGAAGCTTATCGAGGAGCACTCTGAGGTATCCTTTAAAGAAGTAACGCCCTCTTTTGAAGAGGTATTTATTGGGCTAATGCGATGAAATTAAAGCATTTTCAAGGTATTTCACTAGCACGTCTGACGGGCTTAATCCGCAAAGAGTTTATTTTGATCACTCGGGATCGTGGCACGATTGCGATGCTGGTCATTTTACCTATTATGTTGCTCATTCTTTTTGGCTTTGCCATTGAATTTGATCCTAAGCATTTACCGACCACCATTATTAGTTACGACAACACGCCACTAACGCGAAGTTATGTGAGTGGGCTTGAGGCCTCCGGTTACTTTAAGGTGCAGACCAAAGCATCTAGTGAGTATGAAAAAGACCAAGATTTTGCCAACAGTAAAATCAGTTTGGCTTTCACCATCCCTCCTAATTTTACCCGAAAATACATTCGTAATGAAAACCCACAATTATTGGTGGAAATTGATGGTTCTGATCCGGGAAGTAGTGCCGGCGCGTTGGGTAATGCATTGCCTATACTGAATCAAACGCTGGATTCTTTTAATAAACAAGGTTTAGGCTCTCCTTCACCGACAAAATCATCAAGAAGTGTGAATCTGACCATCCATCGGCTTTATAATGAAGCCAATATTAGTTCTTATAATATTGTTCCAGGTCTGATAGGTGTATTACTTACTCTAACAATGGTGATGCTGACTTCCACTGCCATTACCTCGGAAAAAGAAGCAGGCACAATGGAAATGCTGTTGAGTACCCCGTTAAAACCAACGGAGATTATTCTGGGTAAGGTGATACCCTATATCGTTTTAGGTTATTTGCAGTTAACCAGTATTTTAGTTTTTGGTAAGTTGCTCATTAATATTCCTACAGAAGGCAGTATTTTATTACTTTATATTGCTGCAGCGCCCTTTATTATTGCTAACTTAATGGTCGGGATGATTTTTTCCACTCTTGCCAGTACACCGATGCAAGCGATGCAGCTTAGTGTTTTTTATCAATTACCCTCTATGTTTTTGTCGGGTTATATTTTTTCTTTTTATGGCATGCCGGGCTGGGCTCAAGTAATTGGGTCCTGCATGCCGATGACTTATTTTACGCGCATAACGCGGGGGATTTTATTGAAAGGCAATACTATAGGCCAAATTGTGCCAAATATTTTACCAATTATTATAATCGCCGTGATTTTAGTTTTCTTAACGGGAAAAATATTTAGAACAAAACTTGATTAAATTCATCTGGTTATAAGCGAACGCTATTTATTTTAGGACATACCCTAATGAAACAAACGATTATCTTTTGCTCTTTGTTGGTTATTTTGCTTGGAGGCTGTTGCAAAAATTGTAAGGTCAATGAGCAGGTGACTTACCCTAAGAGCACCCGTACTGGTATTAAATATGTCCAAGATAAGACTGAGCTAAATCGAGTTGCCTGGTGGAACAAGATCAATGATCCACAATTGACACATCTCATTGTTCAGGCGCTGCAAACCAATGACAGTATTAAAGGTTCCTACGCGACCATTGAACAAGCGCAAGCCCAGCTTAAGGCGGCTCAATATGCGTGGATTCCAACATTTGATGCCAGTGCTAGCGGCTTTACTGGTGGCACCTGGAATCCACATATTACTCCCAGCAGCCAGTTGGCCAATAACGCATTTTTTGCAAATTTTCCTAGACCTCGATTTAGAGGCTATTATGCGGGTTTTGTACCCAGTTATACGGTGAGTGGCTTAAGTAATGTTAGTAATATTAAATCGGCTAAAGCCTCTTTAGCGATACAACAAGCCCAGATGCAGTCAACCAAACTGAGCATCATTAGCCAAATGAGCGGTACCTATTTTATGCTCTTGAGTCAACGTGAACAGTTGGCTGTGGAGCGGGCATTAACTCGAGATTTAAAGAAATTGCGTCAACTGGAACAGGTACGTTTCCAAAAAGGAGCCAGCGACTTAGAAACGCTGACCAGTATTGACCAACAATTGGCACAAGAGGAAACAAGGATTCCGCAGATTGAAGGAATTATTGCTCAAAGTGAAAATACCATTCAGTTATTATTGAATCAAAACCCAGGACCGGTGAGAACGCAGCGCAGCTTATTGGCTCTTAAGGTAAAGCAGATTATTCCGCAACAACTGCCTTCATCGGTTTTAAAAAATCGTCCTGATATTATGATTGCCACTAATAATGTCAGAATGTCTTATGCCCAAATTGGGATTGCTTATGCAGAATTTTTTCCGACCATTAGTTTAACTGGTTTAGTTGGTAAGGCTTCTGTGGATTTAACGAATCTTTTAAAAATAAGTACTAATTTGTGGGTAGCCCAAGCAGTAGCCTCAATGAAGGTATTTAATCCAAGTGCCTATCAAAATATTAAATCAGCGAAAGCAGGGTTTAAAGCAACTTATTACAATTATTTAGCAACACTTCGTAGCGCGTTTGCGGATGTTGATGATGCACTGACTAATGCGCAAAAGAATAAGTTAGCCTATTTGCAAACGAAGAAAGGCTACCTGGCCGCCAAAAGATCTTACGCCTTGGCTTTAGCTCAATATACGTCTGGAGCGAAAGATTATCGTACGGTGATTAATGCTAAAATTAATTTGGAACGCAGTAAGTTGAGTCTAATTCAAGAGAAAGCTCAATTGCTTGATGGTATGGTGCAGGTTTATACCGCGGTTGCCGGTGGCTATGATGTCGCCTAATTAAAGGAAAACCTGGTTGCAAGCAACCAGGCTACGCCTAAAATACTTTCTGGCTTTGATTCGGGTTTTCCTTTAAAAATGCGCTGGGTTAGCGGTCTCCCAATCTTTTTTGTAACTTGCGGGAATATCCCTACCTAACAATTGTCCAGGAGTTAAATAATCATAAATCTGCTCAAAACTTTTAACCTCATCAACTCCAGTACGTCTCATAATATGCGAAGGTTTCAAATCACTGGGGTTGTCTAAACCCAATGCACCAACCATCTCTAAAAAGCTTTTTACCGTATTTTTATGAAAGTTAGCGACATGCTGTTTTTTTTCATCAACGACCAAGCCATACTGCAGGCGTTTATTTTGAGTTGTAACCCCAGTGGGGCAGGTATTGGCATTACATTGTTTGGTTTGTAGGCATCCAGTGGCGAGCATCATGGCTCTAGCTGCGTTACACATATCTGCGCCAAGAGCAATATTGGTGAGTATGTCGAAGCCATTAGCCACTTTTCCACTACAAATAATACGAATTTTATCACGAACACCAATGCCCACCAGGGCATTATGAACAAAGACTAAACCTGCCTCTAAGGGCGTTCCAATAAAGTTTGTATATTCTACCGGAGCGGCCCCAGTACCGCCTTCTGCGCCATCAACTGTAATAAAGTCAGGTAGAATCTTCGTTTCTAACATCGCTTTACAAATCGCAAAAAATTCATCTCGGCGGCCTAAGCATAGTTTAAAGCCGATGGGTTTGCCCCCGGAGAGTTCTCGTAGTTTTTTAATAAATTCTAATAAACCAACGGGGGTGCTAAATGCCGTGTGGGCGATGGGAGACATTACATCTTTACCCATGGGTACTTTTCTTGCCTTGGCAATTTCTTCGGTAAGTTTTGCTGCCGGTAAAATCCCGCCATGTGAGGGTTTAGCACCTTGAGAAAGTTTGATTTCAATCATTTTTACTTCTTTGCGATTCGCTTCTAGGGCAAATTCTTGTTCATCAAATTTCCCCTCTGCGGTGCGGCAACCAAAATAGGCGGTACCGATTTGGAAAACCAGATCCCCTCCTTGTAAATGATAAGGACTTAAACCGCCTTCTCCGGTACTTTGGTAAAAGCCACCGAGCATAGCCCCCTTATTCATGGCCATAATCGCGTTTCCAGATAATGCGCCAAAACTCATGCCGGAAATATTAAATCGGGAGGCACTATACGGTTGCAGGCAATCCGGACCACCAACTTGAATGCGTGACTCGACCTCTGAGGAGTGTTTAGGGGCTAGCGAATGCAAAGCCCAGGTGTAACCAATACTCAAAATATCGCGTTCCGTACCAAAGGGAATGGTGTCGCGTGTGTTTTTGGCACGCTCATAGATTAAGGAGCGTGTTTCTCGATTATAGGGAAGTTCACTTTCATCGGTGGCGATAAAGTATTGTTGGATTTCTGGACGGATAAATTCTAAAAAATAGCGTATATGTCCCAGTACGGGGAAATTACGCAAAATCGTGTGTTTTTTCTGAGTTAGGTCGTAAATCCAAAGAATGATGATGGGGGTGAGAAATACAAAAAACCATCGGATGTCTTTCAGCATGATAAATATCGCCAGGGCGATCAGTACTATGATTGCAAAACCGAGATACCATTGGCGTCTCATCGCTAACTCCTTTTAATTTTGCAGGCACCCCATTTGGGCAATGGCCAAGCAGTAAGTTTGGATATATATAAAAATAGCTTCAATTGCTCCCTAACAAATGTTGATCTAGTTGCTGACTACGCGCCTTGCATTCTGTCTTTCCTGACGCGTAGCGATTACTGGGTCACAAGCAATAACTCTGACATTGCTCAACAATTATATTAAAAGTTGGCATAACCCACTAATTAATCCATTTCTGGAGCGCGTTCTATCTCGCCATTTACCATCTTATTAATTTTATGTTCTAAAGAAGTAATAAACTGAGTGACTTGATGGTGTTGTTGCGCTTGTTCGCTTTTGCACACCACTAATTCATGGCTAATATCTAAGGCCGCCAACAATAACGTGTGGAAATCATCCAATTGTTTGGTTTTCTTTTTATTCTGCATGATTTGATTATTAAGCTTTTGTGCCGCGAGTATTAAATTCGCTTCCTCTCCCTCGGGGCATTTAATTTCATAAGATTTGTTGAGTAATTTAATAGAGCATGATTTTGTTTGTGTCATAATAAAGCCTTCGAATCGCTAGGGTTTGGAGTAAATAGTAGCAATTTTGCTTGCAAGCAGCAAATACTGAGGTGAACCGCTGCGCCAAATCGGTTATCATGGGGCATTTTTTTATAGATGAGTTAATTATGTCTGCTGAAAATGAACATTTGACCTTACCTGAGTACGATCATTTTGTTGATGCGATTTCGTTTTTATCATTGCCGGTTTCTGCCAGTTCATTACATGGAATGATGTGTGGTTATCTTTGTGCTGGAGAGGATTCTCAGGGTGAATCGTATTTGCGCGCCTTGTTGAATAATAAAAAGGATGAACAAAGTCGCAGTGCTTTGCTGGCCTTATTCGCAGTTTTTTCTATCAGCCAACAACAAATTACCCATTTTGATTTTAATTTTCAAATGATGCTTCCTCATGATGACGAGTCTTTGTTGCAACGAGCTTTGGCATTTAGTGAATGGTGTGAAGGCTTTACTCAGGCCTTAACTTTATGTGGAATAGGGGGTGATCAGTTCAATGAGGACGAGGCTCAAGATGCCTTGCAACATATGATTGAGTTTGCCGAATTGGATTGTGATACTTTAGATGTAGGCGAAGAAGATGAACGTGCATTGATGGAAGTAAGCGAATACGCGCGTATGGCGGTAATTCGTTTGCACGCTGATTTAATGATGAATGAACGAAATCGTGGTGTAACCCATTAATAAGGATGTTGGTATGATTACTCAGCAAGAATATCAGGCAAGAAGAAATAAGTTAGCGCAGCAACTTCCGGAAGGTAGTGTGGCGATTATTATCGCGGCACATGAACAGTTACGTAATGGGGATGCGCATTATCGTTTTCGCCAGGACAGTAATTTTTATTATTTGACCGGCTTTAATGAGCCGGACGCCATCTTAGTGCTGATCGCCGGAAAAGAAAGCCAAAGCATTCTCTTTAACCGCCCACGTAACCCTGCTGCGGAACAATGGACAGGTAGACGTCTGGGACAACAAGGAGCAGTGGAAGAGTTGGGAATGCAAATGGCTTTTTCTATTGACGATGTTGCCGAAGAGCTACCAGGTTTACTGGGTGGTAAATCAGCCGTTTATTTTTCTCTTGCCCGCAATGCTGAGTTGGAACAATTGATTATGGATTCCCTGTCTGCAGTCAAAGATCAGGTGCGCCGAGGGGTTAAAGCGCCAAATAGCCTGTGCGATTTGGATCCTATTTTAGGTGAAATGCGTCTAGTTAAAAGTGAGGCTGAGCTCGATTTAATGCGTCAAGCGGCGCGTATTTCAGTGGATGCTCATCTGCGTGCGATGCGTCAATGTAAAGAAGTGCATAACGAATACCAGTTAGAAGCTGAATTGATTTATGAGTTTAGCCGCCAGGGTTGCCGTAGTGTCGCCTATGATCCGATTGTTGGTAGTGGCGAAAATGCCTGCGTCTTGCACTATACGGATAATAGCCATCCTTTAAACGCGGGTGATCTGGTATTGATTGATGCCGGGGGCGAATATGGAAATTATGCTGCGGACATCACTCGAACTTTCCCCATCAGTGGTAAATTCAGTCCCGAACAAAAAAGTATTTATGAACTCGTACTTAAATCACAAAAAGCAGGTATTGCCGCAGTAAAACCAGGTGCACCCTGGAATTTAGTGCAACAGACCATTATTCGTATTTTAACGGAAGGCTTATGCGAATTGGGTATTTTGCAAGGTGAGGTCAATGAGTTAATTATGCAGGAAGCCTATAGACCTTTCTATATGCATAATTCAGGACATTGGCTTGGCTTGGATGTGCATGATAGTGGTCTTTATAAAATAGATGGCGAATGGCGGCCTCTAGTACCTGGAATGGTATTAACGGTTGAGCCGGGTTTATACATTAGCTCGAACATCCCTGGCGTAGATAAGCGGTGGTGGGGTATTGGAGTACGTATCGAAGATGATGTGGCAGTAACTGCTACTGGTCATGAAGTATTGACTGGGGCTTTACCTGTTGATGTGGCAGACATTGAGGCATTAATGCGTGACTAAAAAAGAAATAGATATTCTGATTATTGGCGGGGGCCTGACTGGGGCAACGTTACTATTAGCGTTGCAAGGGCTTGGGTTTAGTTGTTTGTTGGTGGATGCTCATGCTTTAGGACATAAAATCAATCCTGATTTTGATGCGCGTTCTTTGGCACTTTCTCCCGCGACTCAGCGTATTTTAACTATGCTTGGTGTTTGGGAACATTTGCAGGCACAGGCAACACCCATCGAGATGATTCATGTTTCGGATCAATCTCATTTTGGGGCATCGCGTTTGTATGGTGAGATTGATGCGCCTTTAGGCCATGTCGTGGAAATGCAGTATATTAATCGTGCCCTACATCAACGGTTGGACCCGCTGCAGATTTTGGCTCCAGCTACGGTTGAATCCCTGGATCTCAATACAAAGACGGTAACGATTAATACGGAAGCGGGACAAATAAATGTTGCTGCCCGTTTAATTGTTGCCGCTGATGGCACCCATTCTGCCTTACGACGTTTTTGTGGCTTACCGTCACAAACGAAGTTGTATGGTCAACAAGGTATTGTTGCCAATATCGGTTTAAGCCAGCCGCATGCTGGACGTGCTTATGAACGGTTTACCGTTCATGGTCCTTTGGCATTATTACCCATGCAAGAAAATAGAATGTCTTTAGTGTGGGCTGTTCCTGCTAAAGAAGCCAGCCAATTGCTGACCTTGTCTGATGATGAGTTTTTACGTCAATTGCAACAAACTTTTGGCTATCGATTGGGGCGTTTTACCAAAACCGGTAAGCGTTCCTCTTTTCCCCTACAGCAAGTGTTAATGTCACAGCAAGTTAAAGAGTCGGTGGTTTTTGTGGGAAATGCTGCACATACCTTACACCCGGTTGCAGGCCAAGGATTTAACTTAGGGCTTAGAGATGTGGCTACTTTAGCGCAATGTATTGCAAAACATGGTTTAAATGCGGAAATGCTGGCACAGTACGTACAACTACGTGCTTATGACCAACGTATAATTACGCGCTTTACCGATGGTTTAATTAACTTATTTACCAGTCGCTTACCAGGCTTAGGGATTGCACGTGGTTTAGGTCTGGTGGCTCTTGATAATATTCCTAGTTTAAAAGCTCTTTTAGCACGTTATGCTCGTGGATTTGGTGGCGTGGTTCCCGATTTAGTTTGTGAGATTGCCTTAAACGAACATAAGGCATAAGCCTAGAGGTAAATAAAATGAATTTGCAGTTTAACGTACTAATCATTGGTGGTGGGGTTGTTGGTTTAACCGCAGCAATTGCCATGGCCCAACGTGGTTATACCATTGCCGTGATTGATGCCGGTTCATTAACGGTTGATACTAGCAAAACCGATATGCGGGTTTATGCGATTAATCAAGCCTCACAGACTTTATTACAGCGATTAGGGGTATGGCGGCATTTAGAGCCATCGCGCTTGTCTCCCTACAGCCAAATGTATGTGTGGGATGCCGTCAATGGCGCCCATATCGATTTTGATTCACGTTGTGTGGCCAGCTCCCATCTGGGCACCATTATCGAGGAATCAATTCTAAAGCAAGCTTTACTACAACAAGCGGCGCAATATCCGGAAATTCATTTATTCCCTGGCTGTTGTGTGGACGCAGTACATGAAGACGTTCAAGGCATTAAAGTATCCAGTCAGCACCAGAGCTGGGAAGGGCAGTTGTTAATGGTCGCCGATGGTGCCAATTCACCGGTGCGGCAAAAGCTCAAGGTTGCCTTAACGACCTGGCCGTATCAACAACAGGCAATCGTGGCAACGGTAGCCGTAGAAAAAGCCCATCAACATACGGCCTATCAAGTATTTAATCCCGATGGTCCTTTAGCCTTTTTACCTTTGGCAAATCCTAATGAATGCTCCATTGTTTGGTCCACCGAATCGGAACGCGCTAAAAAGCTCATGGAATGCAGCGATGAGCAATTTAATGAAGAGTTAACCAAGGCTTTTGCTAAAAAATTAGGTTCCGTTCATTTAATCAGTACTCGCCATCAATTCCCTTTGCAAATGCGGCATGTGAAGCAGTATACCGGAGCTCGTTGGTTACTGCTCGGCGATGCGGCACATACGATTCATCCTTTAGCTGGCCTAGGTTTAAATGTGGGGTTGGCGGATATTAATGCGTGGTTGCAATGCTTGGATGCTACACCCAACAATTTAGTCTCTAAAAAGGCCTTGGGAGCCTATCAACGTGAACGCAAACATGCGGTTTGGCAAACGATCGCGCTGATGGAAGGATTCAAGCGCTTATTTAGTAACTCATTCACGCCAATAGTTACTTTACGCGGATTGGGCTTGGGGTTTTGTAATACCTTTATGCCAATTAAGCGCCTGTTTATTCAGCATGCTCGTGGTGTGGGTTAAAATGTTGCATGCTGCGGTGCCTGCCCAATCTAGGGCGCAGGATTTTTGTACAATACCACAATAAAGTGTTTTGGTGAGCTTTACAGCCCAACTTTTACGCAGGTGCTGCTGCGCTCTGAATATGGAAATATGCCAATTTTCAGAAAAAATCCGAGTTTGCTTAACCAGGAACAAATCAACGTAGGCTGGGCTGTAAAGCCCAGCAAAGCATATTGAATTCCGCTCCTAATTTAGTTATAAACATCAAAAAGGAATACAACAAGAGTCCAATTTATGCATTACAGAAGGATGCTAATACCTGGCGCCACGTATTTTTTCACATTAAATTTGCAAAACAGAAACAGCAGGTTACTTACAAACCAAATCGCAGCCTTAAGAGATGCTTTCAAAAGGGTTCAGCAGATACATCACTTTTATATCGATGCCATTATTATCTTACCGGAACACTTGCATATGATAATAACTTTGCCGCCCAATGCTCTTGACTATTCTAAACGATTAAGCCGAATAAAAGCGATTTTTTCCATGCAAATACAATCTTATGAATCAATATCAATTTCTCGACAGAAAAAACGTGAACGTGGTATTTGGCAACGCAGGTTTTGGGAGCACATGATAAGGGACCAATCAGATTATGAGCATCACATTAATTACATCCATTATAATCCGGTGAAACACGGTTATGTCAAAAATCCTTCTGATTGGCCTTATTCAAGTATTCATCGTTTTATTCGCCAAGGGATATTTAGTGAGGGCTGGGCGAGTGATGCTTCTTTGATGCGATCTGGTTTTGGTGAGTGGTGATAAAAATCTGCTGGGCTTAACAGCCCAGCCTACTAAATCTTTTCTAAGTTTTGACTCGTAAAGAGCTTTTGTATTCTATCCGATCCTATTTGGCATGATGAGTTATTTTCACCCACGAGCAAAAGTTTTTCGACTAAACGCTACTTTTTCAGCTACAGATTCATTTGGATGTTCTTTTTGATGGGCTTCAATGGCGCGGTAACGCTTGAGGCCACCTTCGCGGTTCGCAATTTGGATGTTTAATCCCGGACGTGCATTTAGCTCCAGCATTAAAGGACCGTGGTCTTTATCGAGTACAATATCCACGCCAAGATAACCTAGACCGGTTAAATCATAACAGCTGGAAGCAATTTCCAATATTTTATTCCAATAGGGTACTTCGATTCCAACAATTGGGTTTAGGGTATCAGGGTGATAATCAATGGTGTCATTATGAAATACTCCACCTAAAGTTTTTCCCGTAGCTAAGTCCACACCAACGCCAATGGCGCCTTGGTGGAGGTTCGCTTTCCCGCCTGATAATCGCGTGGGAAGTCTTACCATCGCCATCGCGGGATAGCCTAATAATGAAATAATGCGAATGTCGGGGATGCCTTCATAACTTACTTCGGCAAAGACTGGATCAACAACCACACGTTTTTCGATAATAGCATAGTCAGAAGAACCGCCCAGACTGTAAGCGCCAGATAATAAACAGGATAAATGGTAGCTCAACTCTTGAGCTGTAGTCAGTTTGCCATTAATTTGGCGATAACGTCCGTAGACCTTATCTTTAAATACTAAAATACCATCGCCGCCAGAGCCACGAGCAGGCTTCACCACAAAATCATCGTAAGGAGCAAACAGTGTTTCAATCGACTTAATTTGCTGTTCTGTTTCGATGATTTCATATAAGGGCGGAACGGCAATACCCGCTTGCAGGGCTAGCTTTTTAGTCTTAAGTTTGTCATCAACTAAGGGAAACAATTTTCTTGGATTATAACGTAATACAAAATCCGTATTCCGTTGATTAATACTTAATATCCCATGGTTTTTTAAACGGCGAAACAAATTAATCATTATTCTCTCGCAAGCACTTTAAAGCGTTTTAACTCAAACAATCGATAGCCGCGATATTGGCCAAACCACAAAATGAGCGCGAGTAATACTAAAAGTAATTCAGGGAAGGCAAAAATTAAATATTGCAGAGGCTCATAACTCATTGCCCAATAAGAAATTACCGCTGCAAATAAGCTACCAACCCCTGATTTGATTGCCTCTGATGCACCACGCTCATCCCAGGTGATGCACATACGCTCAATCGTCATGGTTAAAATAACCATGGGGAAGAGGGCTACAGATAAACCGGCATCCAAACCAAGATTTTGACTGACCACACTAATAAAGATCATGAGTAAAATGACCACCGTAAGGATGGCAGCCAATCGCGGCACCAAAAGCAGTCGCAGTTGATCGAGATAAAAGCGTGCTAAAAGCCCGAAAGATACAATGGTGACAAAGAGACAAATTCCCCAAATGACATGGGTTTCTCTAAACGCAAGGGCAATTAATACTGGCATAAAGGTACCGAAGGTCTTAATGCCGATAAAATTGCGGAGAATTAAAATAATAAAAGCCCCAATGGGTACGGTAAGCAAAATTTTATAGATCGCCTGGACGTTTACTGGCAGCTGCAATAATGAAAAACGTAATAGTTGGGAGTCTGACTGCAAGCCACGTGATTTGGCAATGCTTAAGGCATTAATGGGGGTGGGGGATATCGTAATATTAAATAATGCTTTTTTACCACCAGTAACGTCATATACGGGTTCATTGCCGTATTGCCAGATCAAAAAGTCTTTGGGTAAACCTGCACCACCAGTTTTGGGATTAATATAAAGCCAGTTTTTGCCATTAAATACTGCTAAAAAGAATTTCAGTTCAGCTTTATTTTGCTGTGATAAATAAATGCCTTTTACGGGCATGGCCGAAATTTTTGATTGATTCAAAATCAAGATGGCGGCATCAACGATTTGCTCATCGGTGAATTCATTACCAACCAGTAGTTTGGCGTTTCCATCTTGCTTATTCAGTTCTTTAACCGTACTTTGCGCAAAAGTTTTAATATCTGCAGAGGTTTGTCTGACTTGATTGGTGATTGTTTCTACTGCAGATTTTTGGCTTTCATTTAATGGCTGTGACTTGATTGCGGTTGGAGCGCCTAAAGGTGATTCATTGGCATCAGTTTGTCGGAAGATCGCCCGGTAATACAAGGACTGTGCCCCATGCGCACGTCTTATGGACCATACGGTTTCTCGGTTATCACCATTGAGGTTGGTGGTTACTCCATAGTTTCGTGAAACGAAGTACTCATCGAGAATGGCGAAGTGTGGTGGTAAGTAGGGAATATTGAAACTAGCTTTAATAGGGGTGCTGGGGTCAGCAACAAAGCGCAAGTTGGATTCTACCATCCAACTATTAACTGTTTCCGTATCTGTTAGCGGCACGTCCAGTACGAGATGCCGATACAAAAAGATTCCCGTTCCTAAAATAAATAACGTGAGGATAAGACCATAAACGTGACGCGTATTGTTTTTCATTATTTCTTACTGCTCTGGGTTTTAACGGTAAAAGTCAAGGCAGGATCTACTGCACCATTAAATGCAATAATAGCATCCCTACCCAATAATAAAGGGTAATTGAAACGTTTTCGGTTGGTTAAATTAACTTTAATGGTTTTAACGTCATCTCCAAGTTGTATTGGCAGTAATACCACAGGGCGTTTGATGGGCTCATGGGGTAATAAGCCATCATGTTCACCTGCTCGGACTTTAATTTTTACGCGACCCTTATATTCCCCTTCGAAAATGTAGTCCCCAGTTTTAGTCGGTACCGTAAAGCGTAAATAAGGCACTCCTTTTACGTTTACTTCCGTAATATTGGTTGCA
Source organism: Legionella lytica (assembly GCF_023921225.1). Classification (NCBI taxonomy): domain Bacteria; kingdom Pseudomonadati; phylum Pseudomonadota; class Gammaproteobacteria; order Legionellales; family Legionellaceae; genus Legionella; species Legionella lytica. Next base: position 2,968,812 of record NZ_CP071527.1, on the reverse strand, counting down.
TTTAATGATGCTGATTTCGCGCCGGTATCTAATTTTGCAGATAAGACTAAGTCTTTCCCCGGGAATGAAATTTTTTCAACATAACCATAAATGTGTACTGCGTCTTTTGCCATAAGGGGTCCAGCCATAAGTGACATAAAAATAAAGAGAGCAGATATTGTTCTCATTTAATCCTCGTTCCTGAGTTGTATATACCTTAAAAATTACAAAGGTATAGAAGTTTCAATCATATTGGAGCAATATCGTAGCAGGTTTGCTCCCTAAGTCACAGCTGTAAATGGGGTTCATTAAATATTTTTTGTCAGGAGAAGATTGTGTTATCATTAACGATGGCCGTCGAAATTGTGTTTTTTTGATTCAGTGTGGATTCATAATTGACATCAAGTTTAATAAAGAATATAATACTTTTCAATCTTAACTGATGGCCCGTGTGTGACGCATGTCTCTTAAGAATGAAGAAGATTCGTCGAAAAAGCATAAAGAATTAGTGTTCTTATTGGCAATAGCCGGTCTTATCGATGCGCAAACTGTTCTTCTAGCTCAAGAGCTGGAGAAAGGCCGCACTGTTCATCACGTATATAACGTCTTTGATTCCCTCAGCTCTTCCTACAGCATGTTCAAATTCTTTTTTGAAGTATGCATTTCCAGCAGTAATGATCCTGATTTAATGCGTCGAGTCTTGTGTTCTCCTCAGGGGATGTCCTTATTCATTAGTGAAGCTCTGTTTTTAGTTGGTTTTGCTTTTTTTGCTAGTTACTTTGAGAAAGAAAAAAATAAAGAACCCGGAAAACGCGATGAGATGAAATATCTTATTGCAGCCGCTTGGCCTTATTTTCGCGATATGATGAAAGGGATGAAAAATGCATATAAGGGATGGAAAAGCTTAGTTCAAATTATTGCTATTTTAGGTGCCGCAGATCTCAAATTTCTCATCATTCCGGTAGGATTGGCTTTAGGACTAGTGGCAACTCTTAATCGTTTTCTACAGCGTTCGACAGAAGAGCAACGCAAAAAGAAAATGAGCGTCAATAAAGATTTGCTAAAACGCCTTAATGACAAAAGCATGCCCTTCCTAACTAAAGAAGAGCATGATGATTATTTAAAAGACCCAAGCAAAATTCAATATCAATCGATGAGTGAACGGGCACTTGATTTGCTTGCTCGCGGCTTAGGTGGTTTGATCGATAGCCTTTATTTGTATGCTGGCGTGATAGGTCTGGCTACCTTGAGTCCAGAAGTATTTGCGGTTATGGCTGGATTTACGATAATTTTTACCCTGTCTTGTGTTGCTGCGCGCCTTTATGAGGGATATGAAGCACAGCGAGAGCTATTGGCGACGCAAACGCGATGTAAACTGGCCTTAGTTGCTAAAGAATTAGAAACGACTTATGGGAAGTTAGCGCGCTCCGAGAATGCAAACTCTCAGGATATGAGGCGTGACGTAGCCCGCTTAATGGCACAATTTATTTTATTGCACAAAGAATTAAAAGAGCAAACGACTCCAAACTATGCCACGGTGTTTTTCTTAGGTATCAAAAATGGTTTATTTGCCTATGGTGTATTAACCAGCTTTTTATTTATGGCTACGTCTGTATTTAGCATAGGTACGGCGTTTTTTCCGCCAGCATTATTAATTGGTATTATTTCATCGGGTATTGCGTCAATCATTAGTGTTACCGCATTTTTGATGTACTCTCATCGTCAATATTTGCAAGAGCAAAGCCAGAGGCATACTGTTGCTGACGAGGCGCTTCAGCAGCTTGGTCAGTTACAAAATAATATAACTTCGGACAATTGCACGGCCCCTTCATTTGAAACATTGAAACAATGGCTTGGTGATGCGCGTAAGCCGGCAGACACGCAAAAATCGTTAACCCAAGAATGGCTTGAAGTTTTTCGCTCCTTCTTTTCTGGGATTTCCAAGGGAAATAATTTTGCAACCTTAATCGCTTTAGCATTTTTACAGACAGATCCTCAAGACCATGAACATGGTCCATCGGCGATGTTGATGCTTACGGTTGCGAGTGCAGCGGTGTTTTCAGCGGTCTTATCACTGCGGGCCTTAGCACGTGGATTGGGTAGAGATAATACAGCTAAAAAAGAGGTTGTTATTACCGAAAAAACCCCTGGTGAGGTAACGCAAACCAAGGTCGCTGGGGAATCAAGCGAGGGTACTGAAAAATCTCCGCCTGCTTCCCTTAAAAGAACGATTTCCATTCCCAGTCTTATTTCACATCTTGGCTTCTTTAGAGCAAACGAGTCCACCGCAGTTACAGTTTCACCGCGGGAGCATACAATTCAGGGTTTAACGTAGGATCGTTATACATTTTAAATTGATGATACACTCTAAATGTACGTTTTTTCGCTAAAATTTCATTAACAAAGGTATCTAAACAAAAAGCCAATTGTTCTAATTGTTGCTGAATCACTGTTAATTTGTCGTAACAGGTGCGACGATGCTCTTCAGCCACGTCCTGACGCTTAGTTTGTAAGGCCATGTGATATGATTTAAGCGCTAAAATGGATAAGCGATCAATCATCATTCCTGGCGACTCAGAGTTAACGGGGCATTGGTCGTGCGCAGCAGGTTGTAATAGGTTAAAAAGCCAAGTATCCATTGCTTCCATACGATTATTACGTGCTTGATTGCATTGATCAATTTCACGCTTGGCCTGATAGACAAATTCAGGACCCATATCATCACGACGGGCACGGTCTTCAGCATGCCAGAGTTGATAATTAAAGGCGTGATTTTCTTCAACTAGACGATAAAAACCATTATGTTGGGAGGATACCCCTGAAGCTTTCCATTGAGTAATACATGCGTGATGTAGTTCAGTAATGGTTGATGTCTGAATTTGTTCCGACATATTTTATCCTGCAAATATAAAAAACAGGAAGTGTACCCTAAAAAAAGTAGTCGGATCCATAGAAAAGTGGTCGTTTAGTAGCCAAAATATTTTTTGTAAATGGTTTCGTACGTTCCATCAGCCTCCATTTGCAATAATGCGGCATTAATTTTATTAATCAGCAGGGCGTTCTTTTTCAAGGCTACGATGCCATAACCCATACCAATATCAAAGGGCTTTCCAATTACTTTTAGATTCTGTACATTATTGATAATATATTTACTTACGCTAGCGTTGAGTAGTAATGCATCCACTTGCCCAGAGGTTATTCCAGAAACTAGCCCATTAATCCCATCGTATTCAATGACATGATCTGGCGCAGTAAATTTGCTTAACACCGTATTTCTGACGTTATTTGATTTAACCACGCCGATTTTTTTGCCTCTAAGATCATCAATAGAATGGATGCTGGTATTCGTGTTTAAAATCATAAATTGACTTTGGCTGGGTAAATAAGGAAGGCTATATAGGTAATCTTCATTGGGAGTTAATACTACAGGTGCTGGCAAAAATGCCACATCCACCTGACCTGCACGCAACGCGGCTAATTGCTTGCCCACATCAGTAGCTTTATATTTACAGGTATTATCCGTGCGTTTACAGATTTCATTCATTAATTCGATGCAAAAACCATAGAATTGTCCTGTATGGCCAATTTCTGAGGCAAAAGGAGGAACAAATCCTATAACACCGACCTCTACTTGGGCACCATAAGCGAAAATATTTCCCAATAAGAGGACTAAAAAAGTGATTAGCTTCATGCTAAGCATCCATGATGGATATATTTTAAATTTAGGCTGCTAAGATAACAGTGTCAAACTAATGCAAAAATGTATTGATTTTCCAATTATTTTTTAGCTAAACAGCGATCTAATGCATTAGCAAAGGCAGTTTTTTCTTTGATGCTTAATGCAGGTGGTCCGCCAATGTTATGGCCACTAGCACGTAGTTGTTCATTTAGATCACGGATGTTTAAACGCTGTCTTATGTTATTTGTGGTATAAAGCTCGCCACGCGGGTTAAGAGCTAGAGCATGTTTGGCAATTACTTCCGCTGCGAGTGGAATGTCTGCGGTAATTACCAGATCATGTGCTTGAACATGGGTTACAATATAATGATCAGCTTGATCAAATCCTTTTTCTACTTGCACTGCACGAATGAAGGGAGAGTTAGGGTAATTAATAAAGGAATTAGCGACAAGGGTCATTGATGTTTTAGTGCGATTTGCGGCACGGAACAAAATTTCTTTAATGATTTTGGGGCAGGCATCGGCATCTATCCAGATGTGCATAGGGTTTGTTCCTTTTGTAGCAGTTAATGCGAGTGCCATTTCGAAAATGGTACTAGTAAGCAGTAAAGGGTAATTATATAATTTTTATTATACCGTGATAAAGCATCTATGGAGAACAACATGAAGGTTATAGCAATTTTAGGATTATTGGCGCTGTCTTTATCAGCTAGTGCAGCCGAATCTAAATTACCTGTTGGTTGTCAGCCGGTGATGGTGCAAGGAAATGCGGTAACCATTCAAGCAGATAAAAAAGCTTTAATTTTTATTCATAACATCACCGCCATTGATATGTGGGTTACTCACCCCGTGAACAATCCCGGAGCGAGTGCCGGCTGGACCAGTCGCATAGAAGGCGGAAAATGGGCTGCCTTGTCCTTGGAAAAAGGTCCTTTTGCATTGACCTGCATTGAATCCAGACCAGGGCATGAGCAACAAGTTCCCTGTGAGGGTACCATTGCCGTGTGTAAATGGAACAAAGTGAAATTTCCTGAAAATGCGCAAGGAACATTCTGGGCTGCAGAGAATATGTCTTTGCCTGCATTAAAGGCTGCAGTTGGTGGACGAGGTTATGTGTTACCTCGTTAACAGGTAAATCATTGCTACTTATAAAGATAAGTGGTACAAGAGAGCAAATTATGATTAAGTTATACTATGACAATAAATATAAATGTGGTGAACGGTGAGTAAAAAATCAAAAGATCCCTTTCATGAGCGGGAAAGTGAAAAATACGCGGACCCAATCCCTAGCCGTGAATTCATTATGGATGTCCTTAATGAATACGGTAAGCCGATGTCGCGCAGTCATTTATTTGAAAAATTACATTTAGATGAGCGTAAACAAGAGACCATGGGATTTCGACTCAAGGCCATGCTGCGTGATGGGCAAATTATGCAAGACCGTCGCGGACGCTTTTGCCTGCTCCAAAAAATTAATTTGTCACGCGGAACAGTGCAAGGCCATCCCGATGGTTTTGGTTTTTTCATCCCGGATGATGGCTCGGATGATATGTTTTTATCCGCTAAGGAAATGCGTGCAGTAATGCATGGCGACGTTGTCTTAGCTTATCAAGTAGGCGTTGATCGGCGCGGCAGACCCGATGCGAAAATTCATGAAGTTTTAGAGCATGCTAATGCATCCATTGTCGGGCGTTTTTTTTCCGAGCATGGTGTTTCTTTTGTGTTACCGGACAGCAAACATTTAACGCAAGATATTTCCATTCCGCAAGAGTTTGTTAATGGCGCTAAAAATGGCCAAATCGTTTTGGTGGAAGTAATCGCCTTCCCCAGCAAACGGGCGCAGGCCATTGGTAAAGTCATCCACGTATTGGGCGAGCATATGGCTCCAGGTATGGAGATCCAAGTCGCTATTCATGCTCATGGCATTCCTTTTGAATGGCCTGATGATGTCAGTATTGACGTAGCAAAAATTCCGCAACAAGTGACTGAAGAACAAATAAAAGGACGTACTGATTTACGCTCTTTACCTTTTGTGACCATCGATGGCGAAGATGCCAAAGATTTTGATGATGCTGTTTATTGTTATGCAAAACCCAAGGGTGGTTTTCAGCTTTATGTGGCCATTGCGGATGTGAGTAATTATGTCCAGCCAAATTCTGCATTAGATAAAGAAGCGGCTCGTCGTGGTAACTCGGTTTATTTTCCGGGTAAGGTAGTACCCATGTTACCTGAGGCCTTATCTAATGGCTTATGCTCACTTAACCCTCATGTCGACCGCTTATGTATGGTTGCCGAAATGGCGATTAGCAAAGAAGGTAAGATTGGGCGTTCACGTTTTTATCGTGCGGTGATTCATTCACACGCTCGCCTAACGTATACCCAGGTTGGTAATTGGTTGGCGCAGGGGACTAGTGATGAAAAGCACGCTCCACTTTGGTCAATGATTAGCGGGCTTTATGATTTATATAAGGTATTATTAGCCACGCGCAAAACTCGCGGTGCCATGGATTTTGAAACGACTGAAACACGTATTGAATTTGATGAAAATAAAAAAATTAAATGCATTGTTCCAGTGATTCGTAACGATGCGCATAAATTAATTGAAGAGTGCATGTTAGCGGCTAATGTGGCTACAGCACGTTTTCTTGAACGCGCGGAGATCCCTACTTTATACCGTGTTCATGCGGCTCCTGAAGAAGATAAAATTACAGCGTTAAGGCAATTTTTAGGGGAGTTGGGATTACAATTATCTGGGGGTAAAAAGCCAGGACCTAAAGATTTTCAACGCACCATGAATGCCATCGTTGATAGACCAGATAGGCATTTGATTGAGACGGTGATGTTACGCTCTTTAAAACAGGCGCATTACGTTGAAGCGAATGAGGGGCATTTTGGACTTGCCTATTCGGCCTATACTCATTTTACTTCACCCATTCGTCGTTATCCGGATTTATTAATCCATCGTGCGGTAGGACATCTCTTGGATAATCATCCAATTCATGAGTTTGATTACTCGCATGATGACATGAATCGTTTAGGCAAGCATTCCTCAATGACAGAGCGTCGTGCTGATGAAGCCACTCGCGAAGTGGTTAGCTGGCTTAAATGTGAATACATGCAAGATAAGCTGGGACAAGTCTTTAATGGACGTATTTCGGCAGTAACCAGTTTTGGAGTTTTTGTTGAGTTAGATGAGGTTTTTGTTGAAGGTTTAGTGCATGTTACTTCACTGAAGAATGATTATTATACTTTTGACGCTGTAAAACATCGACTTATTGGTACACGAGGCGGGCAAGTATATCGTTTGGGCGATAAAATGACCGTTTTAGTTGCTCGAGTTGATTTAGATGAACGTAAAATCGATTTTGAGCCAGTTGTAGAGGACACAAAAAGTCATGAGTGAGCAATTTGTTTATGGGGTACACTCCGTTTCTGCTTTATTAGCTAATCCACACCGAGTTGTCCGTAAACTGTTTATCAGTCAGGAGCGTATGGATAAACGCGTGCAGGATTTATTGGATAAAGCCATACACGCAAAAATCAGCATCGAAAAGCTAAGCATGCAACAAATGAATCAGCGTTTTGCTGATTTTACCCATCAGGGAATCGTCGCTAGTGCTTCTGCATTACCAGAATATAATGAGTCGCATCTTCTTCCTTTATTAGAGGCGAGCAAAAGCCCGGCATTGATCTTAATTCTTGATGGTGTTACCGACCCGCATAATCTTGGCGCTTGTTTACGTAGCGCCGATGCAACTGGCGTTGATTTTGTCGTTATTCCTAAAGACAAAAATGCCAGTATTACTCCCGTAGTGAGTAAGGTTGCTTGTGGGGCTGCTGAATCGGTACCACTCGTGCGTGTTACTAACTTAGTGCGCAGTATGGAAACGTTGAAGGAACAGGGTGTTTGGATTTATGGCGCTGCTGGAGAAGCAACGCAAACACTTTACCAAACAGACTGTACTGGCGCGATGGCGATTGTAATGGGAGCGGAAGGTGAGGGTTTACGTCGCTTAACCCGCGAACATTGTGATGGTTTATTCTCTTTGCCCATGTTAGGCAGTGTTGATAGTTTAAATGTATCCGTAGCCACAGGCGTTTCTTTGTATGAAGTACTAAGACAAAGAAAAGGGAGTGGGTTTTAATGAGTGATTTAAAAATTAAAGCAGCAAAAGCAGCTTTAGATTATATTGAAAATGATACGGTAGTTGGCGTAGGTACCGGGTCTACGGTTAATTTTTTTATTAAAGAATTAGCAACTATCAAGCATAAAATCGATGCATGTGTTGCCAGCTCTAAAGCCACCGAAGCGCGATTACGTGCTGAAGGTATTCCCGTAATTGATTTAAATTCCGTGCAAGAGTTGCCTGTGTATATTGATGGAGCTGATGAGGTGCTTACTCATGGCGAAATGATTAAAGGCGGCGGTGGGGCTCATACCCGCGAGAAAATTGTTGCTGAAGTAGCCAAAAAGTTTATTTGTATTGTGGATGAGTCAAAGGTTGTTAAGCAACTAGGACAATTTCCAGTGGCTGTCGAAGTGATTCCCCAGGCACGTAGCATGGTTGCACGACATTTAGTGCAATTAGGTGGTGATCCAGAATATCGCGATGGTTTTGTTACTGATAATGGGAATATTATTCTCGATGTGTTTAATCTGAATTTTGATAATATGCAGGCGTTGGAAGATCGCTTAAATACAATCCCGGGCGTGGTTGAGAATGGATTATTTGCTCATCGTTTAGCCGACGTTATTTTGGTTGCATCCCCCGAGGGTATAAAGAAGTTAAAAGGCTAATGGCGTGTTTTAACCCTCTCAATTTTGGCGCGGATGGGTAGGTTGGACTCATAGCCCAACATTGAACTCTCTGTGGCACGATGCCTTGTTGGGTCATGGCCCTAGCCTACATAAATATACAAGAATGAGTTTTAAAAAATTTAACTAACTAGGTTTTAGAATCATGGGTAAGTGCAAAGTTTTTGTAAATCGAATCCTCAATATGAAAAAAATCAAATTAATTGGTCTGGACATGGACCATACCTTGATTCGTTATCACTCAGAGAATTTTGAGTCTCTTGTGTACCAGTTAGTTAAAGAACAATTAGTGGAAACAAAACATTATCCAGACGCAATTAAGAAGTTAAATTTTAATTATCATGATGCTATTCGTGGTTTAGTAGTGGATCGTAAAAACGGTAATATTTTAAAACTAAGCCGTTATGGGGCCATTAGACAAAGTTTCCATGGAACTAAATTAATTGATTTTGTCGAGCAACAGAAAATTTATCGCAGTACCTATGTGGATTTAGGCGATCCAAACTATATGGCAATCGACACTTCGTTTTCTATTGCCTTTTGTGTCCTCTATGGGCAATTAGTGGAGCTTAAAGATACCTTGGGCGATAGTATGCCGAACTATCAAGAAATAGCTCAGGATGTGCAAGCGTGCGTGGACAAGGTACATTCGGATGGCAGCTTGAAATCGATTATCAGCAAAAACCTGTCTACCTACGTAATTAAAGATCGCGCTTTGGTGGATGGTTTAAAACACTTCATTCATCATGGCAAAAGAATATTCATACTAACTAACTCTGAATATTCATATACTAAACTTCTTTTAGATTATGCAATCACCCCGTTTCTTGAGAAGGGAGAAAGTTGGGCAGATTTATTTGAGTTTGTGATTACTTTAGCTAATAAACCCCGTTTTTTTTACGATAATTTGCGCTTTTTAGCCGTAAATCAAGCTAATGGTGCCATGCATAATCTCATCGGCCCCATTGTCCCAGGAGTTTACCAGGGAGGTAATGCGAAGAAATTTACTGATGATTTACGGGTGCGAGGGGATGAGATCCTGTACATTGGTGATCATATCTATGGTGATATTCTACGTCTGAAAAAAGATTGTAATTGGCGTACGGCCTTGGTTGTCGAAGAGTTAGGTGAAGAGATTGATGCTCAAAAACGGGCTATGCCTATCGAACGACAAATTAGTGAAACGATGGACGTGAAAAAGGATCTAGAGTCCAATTATGTGCTCTTACATACACAAAGTATTGATGAAGGTTCTACTATATATCAGAATGAGCTGCAAGAATTACAGACAAAAATCAGTCATCTGGACGCGCAATTGACCAAATTAATCAAAGAGCAACAAGCCTTTTTCAATCCTAAGTGGGAGCGAATCTTCCGAGCGGGGGCTGAAGAAAGTTATTTTGCCTATCAGGTAGATCGCTTCGCATGCATTTATATGGAAAAGTTATCTGATTTATTGGAGTGTTCACCTATAACGTATTTCCGTGCCAATAGACGATTACTCCCCCATGATCTCGAGGCCTAATCGGGTCCAGCAACGCTACTTTTGCATGGATGTAGGTTGGCGCTGAGTGTAACGAAGCCCAACAACGAAGCTCCAACTTCACACACATATTGGCTCCGCGCGAACCTACATTAAGAAGTGGCTCGCTTGTTTGCCGCTATTGTGAACAAAGTGAAGGAGCCTAGTATCAGGCTCCATGTACCATGCCCATCTTTAATGAGCCGCATCCCAATTTTCTCCAGTGCCAATGGATACCAGCAAAGGAACGGAAAGTTGCACTGCATGCTCCATCAAGTGACGAATTTTCTGTGCACATGATTCAACTTCTTGCTTCGCTACTTCAAAAACCAATTCATCATGCACTTGCATAATCATTCTGGCAGGCGGATTTACTTGATTGTTTTGCCAGTCAGCAATGGAAATCATTGCTTTTTTAATAATGTCCGCTGCAGTACCTTGCATCGGCGCATTAATCGCGGTACGTTCAGCCGCCTTTTGGCGCATCATATTACGCGTATTAATCTCTGGTAAATACAGTCGTCGTCCGAATAGGGTTTCCACATAGCCATTTTGATGAGCCTGTTGGCGGGTACGATTCATATACTCTAAAACTTTGGGATAGCGATGAAAATAAGTATCGATGTAGCGCTGTGCATCTTGACGATCTACACCAATTTGTTTAGCCAATCCAAAAGCAGACATGCCATAAATCAAGCCAAAGTTCACCGCTTTGGCTCGGCGACGATACTCCGAGCTTACCTCATCGCGTGGTACTTGGAAAATTTCTGCAGCAGTTGCCGTATGAATATCCCAGCCATTGGCAAAGGCGGTAAGCAAGTTATCATCTTGAGATAAATGCGCCATGATACGTAACTCAATTTGTGAGTAATCTGCTGCTAAAATGAGGTGTTCAGGGGGGGCAATAAATGCGGTGCGAATTAGGCGGCCTTCTTCATTGCGGATAGGAATATTCTGTAAATTAGGCTCACTTGAGGACAGGCGCCCAGTTGCAGCCACTGCCTGATTATAAGACGTATGTACTCTGCCAGTTCCGGCACTAATCTTTTTCGGCAAGGCATCAATGTAGGTAGAAACCAATTTGCTTAATCCGCGGTATTCTAAAATAACGGCGGCCAAGCGATAATCAAAAGCGAGCTCTTGCAAAACTGACTCAGCAGTTGAGGGTTGGCCTGTAGGGGTTTTGGCAATCACAGGCAGCTTTTGCTCATCAAACAAGATCTCTTGTAATTGTTTGGGCGAGTTCAAATTAAAGGGTTTTCCTGCCAGCTGTAACGCCTCGGTCTCAAGCTCTTGAATGCGTTCTTTCAGGCGCTTGCCATGGTGCTCTAAAGTCACGGCATCGATCAGCACACCTTGCAACTCCATATCAGCAAGCACGGTCACCAGGGGCATTTCAATGCGATTAAATACCTCTTGCAATGGCGCTTCCATCATAGGGAATAACTTATGGTGTAACTGGAGCGTGACATCGGCATCTTCTGCGGCATAAACGCCGGCTTTATCAACAGGGATTTGGTCAAAACGTAATTGCTTTGCGCCTTTGCCTGCAAGTTCTTCAAAGGTAATGGTTTTATGGCCTAGATATTTTAAGGATAAGGAGTCCATGTCATGACGACCGGCACTACTATTTAAAACATAGGATTCAAGCATAGTGTCGTATGCGATGCCTTGCAGATTAATGCCGTGATTTTTTAACACGGAGTAATCATACTTAATATTTTGTCCGATTTTCTTAATTTTGGGATTTTCCAAAATAGGTTTTAATTGGGCTAGTACGTCTTCTCGGTTTAATTGTGGGCTGCCATCTGTGTGGGTAAAGGGGATATAGGCGGCTTTTTGCGGTTCAATAGCTAGTGATATGCCAACAATTTCTGCCTTCATAATATCAATATCGGTTGTCTCAGTATCGATACAAAATTCGTGGCATTGTTCCAACTGTTGTATCCATGGAGCGAGTTGCTCTTTGCTGGTTACTAGCTCATAAGTTGTAGCGATGACACTCGTTTCTGCTGCATGCTCTGGCTGGCGTTCTTTAGGTTCTAAAAGTTCTTTTAGCCAGTTCTTGAATTCAAGATCACGAATTAGTGCAATGAGTGACTCTTTGCTTACCGTCTTCGGCTTTAATTCATGGATGTTTAAGGGTAACTCTAAATCGGTTTTAATGGTCACCAGTTTTTTCGATAAGGGCAGTTGGGGAATGCTTGCACGTAAATATTCCCCAATTTTTCCAGTGATTTGTGCTGCGTTCGCCACCAGGTTATCTAGGGTTTGATATTCAGTTAGCCATTTCACTGCGGTTTTAGGGCCGCATTTAGTCACTCCAGGAATATTATCGGAGGTGTCTCCTACTAGGGCAAGATAATCAATGATTTGTTCTGGTGTCACCCCAAATTTTTCTTTAACCCCGGCAATGTCCATACTGGAATTGTTCATGGTATTAATCAGGCTAATATGCTCATTAACCAATTGAGCCATGTCTTTATCCCCAGTAGAAATTACTACAGGAATTCCTTGTTCAGTGGCTTGCCTGGCGAGCGTGCCAATCACATCATCTGCTTCTACCCCGTCAACAATCAGCAGGGGTAATCCCATTGCTTCTAATAATTGAATTAATGGTTGAAATTGCGAGCTTAATTCTTGAGGCATAGGAGGGCGATGGGCTTTATATTCCGGATACCATTCATCGCGGAATGTTTTTCCCTTGGCATCAAAGACTACTGCGAGTTCTTCTGGCTGATAATCTTTAATCAGTTTTTTGATCATGTTTGCAACTCCATAGACCGCCCCTGTGGGTTGGCCTTTGGAGTTGGTTAAAGGGGGAAGTGCATGAAATGCCCGAAAAAAATAGGATGAGCCATCGATGAGAATTAATGGTGCCTTCATTATTTACTCTACCTCTAGCTTGGATAGTTGTGCGCTCAGAGTGGCAACTTGTTCCGAAAGGGTTTTTATGTTTTTACGTATTAATGGAATTCGGTTAACGGCCAGCTCATGTTTTATGGCAATATCTTTGGGGCGCGCAGGGTTACCGAAATAGACCATTCCAGCTTTGAGCTCTTTTTTCGGTGCCACACCGGAGCGAGCTCCTAAAACAACACCATCGCCAATGGTAACGTGATCACTGACGCCTACGTTTGCTGCAAAAATCACATGGTTTCCTGTGGTACAACTACCCGCAATGCCGGTAAAACCACAAAGAATATTATGCTTGCCTAATTTTACTGAATGGGCAACTTGCACTAAATTATCAATCTTTGTCCCTTCTCCAATAACGGTAGCCCCCATGGTCGCGCGATCTATAGCGGTATTCGCACCAATTTCCACATCATCATGAATAACCACTTTACCTACATGAGGCACTTTTAAGTGCTTGCCATCAACAAAAGTATATCCAAAGCCATCAGAACCAATAACGGTGGATGCATGAATAATAACTCGCGAACCGATTTGACAGTGATCGTACACGGTGACATGGGGATGAATGGTTGTATTCGCACCAATGGTGACGTCATGGCCGATATATATGTGGCTTTTGAGGACGCACTGATCGCCGATAACACTACCGGCTTCAATGTTCACATAGGGGCCAACATAGACATCTGCTCCCAATTGCACGCCCTCACCAATAACTGCTGTCGGATGAATACCTGGTTGGATTTTCGGAGCTGGGTGCAAGTGATGGAGAAGAGAAATAAATGCTTTAAGTGGGTGAGCTACTTGGATTACAGGTTTTTCCGTACTTTCCATACCTTGAGCTACTAAAATTGCTGCAGCAGGTGATGCCTCTACAATTTTTAGGTTGTCAGTACTGTCAGCAAAAGCCAGTGTCCCAGGTGTAATATCATCAATAGGGGATAATGCTGAAATCCGAATAGAATCATCGCCGATGACGGTCCCTTGTACTAAACGTGCTATCTCATAAAGCGAAGCATTCATTTTATTGGCCTCTAAAATTTGCAAAATTGGCTGATTATATACTCCTTATGGTGTCTTTTCGAGTCTGTGCTGAAAAAGCTTATTGCGCCTCTACACAGTATTAATTTGCGCAAAATTAATCGCTCTCTTTGTGATCTCTTAATGATCGCTTAATAATCATTTTGTATAATTTGTCTAATTTTTAAATTTATAGTGGTTATCATGAACAGGAAAAAAATATTTCGTATATCGACGGTTTTATTGGGGGCGTTGCATAAATTAGAGCAGGCTGATGAAAACAGTGCTGCGTTTCATGTGAATGTAGTTCTTGATGCTTTAAAGCAATTTAAAACGGCAATTAAAGAATCCTCGAAGCTGACAGCAGATGTGCACAGCTTGTTGCTGCAATTAGACATTATTGATAATACCGAACTTTTAACACAGTCATCTTTTTGCGCGGATATAAAGGAAAATGTAGAGCAGATTTTAAAGCTTTTGGATATTAATGCGCCTGATATGATTTTTCTGCTAACGGCCCCCTTTGATGAAGATGCTCGTACTGGCGATGGGCAATATGCAAAATCGTTGGTTAAGGGATTTTCACAACATTCGTCAACACCCTGTATTTGGTTAAAACAAAAGGATGAGCATTATTCGATTCCATGTACTCCAGGACTCCAACCTATTCCTACAAATTCGATCCCTACAGTCACTGTACTGCAACCTGTGGCTAATGAACATACGGTATTAAGTGGTTATTCTTGTGAGACGAATGAGAAACTAAAGGAAGCAATTCATTGCATTGAGCGTAAAATTACTTTACGTACACCGCAAGTTATACTCGGGGCTAATAATGAGTTGTTACGTATTGGTTTTATGAGTGGCACGCAAAAAATAATTTTTGGGCGTGAGGATGTAGTTGAGCGGCTTGCATTAGTATCTGAGCAAATAGCTGAACATAAGACGGATTCTTCTGGAAAAACGGTGGAAGAGTTGAACAAGGGGCTTACACAGATTACTCAATATAAAAGCGACACTTACCGTCTTTTAATTTCCACGTCGAGCTCGGAACCAAATGTAAATGAACCTCCGCTTGTGGATTCCACAAATGAAAATAGTACACCTAAACAACGAACCAATAAAGAAAAGGCAGTTGATTTATTTGAGCAAATGATTCAATGTTCGCAACAATACGGAGTATCGGTTTCTATAAGTAAAAAAACTTTTGAAGACAGTACCAAACCTGAGGCGTGTTTAATCGCTATTCTCAAAGAATGGAACCTTGCGGTAAAAAAAGCAAAAGCATTCAAGGCTCGGCTTAATGAGCTGGGAGAGGCTGAGTTGTTACTTACTAGTTTGCAGGCGGCATTTGAAGCGCCACGCTATGATAAGGGCGAGTTAGTTGCTGCTCTAGAGCAACTTTCGGGAATTCGTGAATCATTTTATGATTTTAGCACGCAGAAGGTTGGCAAACGCGAGCAAACAAAACCTGATGGCACTGCAGAGTTTTATAAAGTTTTGGAAATTGCAAAAGAAGATGAAGATAGAAAAAACATTATTAACCAATTAGCCGAAACGATGATAAAGCTTGGTGAAGGCAAGAAATTAGGTGTTGATATCCACATTCGAACACCAGATACCGGCGCATTTTTTATGCCAGCGGATATCGAGATATTTCAACAGGCGGGGATTAGAGTCAACATTACGGTACATGAATACAAACAAAATTATACGCGACGTTTTTTACAAAAAATGCTCCATGATTTACTGCGTAATGCGGATTCCGTACTATTTTTTAACGAAAAAGATAGACACAATGCGGTATGTGCAGCCCAAAATGGCGACTTAGATAGAGAGCGTAAGGAAGAGCATCATTGGGCGATAACTCCTTATAATTTAAAAGATAAAGCTGGACTAACGGTTGCATCCCAAGAGCTTAGCGGCACTTCATTATTAACACCAAAAGAAGTGATTCAAAAAGAACCCAATATTCTTAGTTTTGGTACGATTAGACCCGGAAAAGGCTTTGAAGAGGTCTTGAAAATTGGCATTGAGCTCAAGAAAAGAGCAGATTCAGGCTTACATAATTTTAAGGGAGTTGTTATTATTAGCGGCGATCCCCAAGATACGAACTTAATGGAACAATTTTTTGCAGAGCGCTATGGTTTGGAGAATTTAAAAAGATATCAGAAGGAACTTCAACAATCTTCCATTGATTATAAGACCATGGATAACAAGCAAAAACAAAATTATTGGAAAAAAGCGAAAGTGGCGCTCGAAAAAGAAGTCGAGAATAAGTTACATAACCCTTATATTGAGATTCATCCCTGGTGTGAACTTCATGAACTTGCGGAATTAAAAAATAGAAGCAAATACGTTTGCCGTATGGATGATATGGGCATGCGTAACAATGGTTCGGCGATTATAAGTGTCTTAGATGTAGGTGTTATTTATACTAAATGGGGAACCGTTACGGACCATGATTATTACCCGCATTCTGTTAAAGATCATGAAAAAGGTATCTATGGTGAAGCTGTTGATTTAGGTAACAATAAGTATGGCCTTCATCAGGGGGCAAAAGAATGGGATAAGAAAAAGAAAGTCGAGTCAAGTTACAAACGTAAGCCCATGGCGCGCGATCCTATAAATGATATTTTACCCTCTATTATAGGAAGAGAAGAAAATCAGCAAAAATATGCGCATGACTTGACTGAGTCGGCAAATTACAAGACGGTTGTCGCGGCACAAAAGTTGTTAACAGAGCGATTTACTTTACAAAATGGGGTTTTAAATCTGCAACAGGCTTTTGTTTTAGATGGGCAGGAACAGCCTACTCAGCAGCTTGTTGATAGGGTGGTACCCTTGAGCCCACAAAAACCTAACCGTTTCAGTGGGATTCATGGGCTTAGTATGCAAGCAAATCGTCATGTTTTCTTTAATGAGCAACAAATATGGAAGTCGACTCAAGAGGCTTTAGTTATAGAAGATGCAGTTGACAATAATAGTGAAATAGCGGAGCAAATTCCAACTCAAGGAACAGCATCGCTTAATGCTTAGGATTAGTATATGAATAATGTTGAAATGAAGGCGAGTAAATTAGATGTATTATTGCGAAATGCAAGCAGTGGTAATAACAAATCCGAAGAGGAAAAATTAATAGACTACCTCAATAGTTTTACCTTAATCGATTTAATTAATTTACTTGCTGAGAATGAGCATTTATATACCGAGCTAAAACACCCGCGTTATGCTCCTTACTGGGATAAGGAGCTGACCAATTTGCCCATAGCAACAGATAATTCTTCTTTTGCATTTAAAAAGCAAAAAAATGTCGCCTCGTTGGATTTTCTTATGGGGTATATCCTGGCGATTCAATTGGCAGGAGAGGAGCTGGTGCCATCGTATGAGCAGTTTTTTGAATTGGCGACAACATATCATTCATTGTATGCCCTTCATTTAGGGATTCAATTTCTGTTACGCTCACTGCAGGAGGCCCCCAACATTGCTGCTGAGGATTTAACTCATTATGAAGAATTAGTGCTTAATGAGATAAGGCATCATGGTACTCCTGGCTATTTATTGGCCTCCAGTTTTTCTTTTCATTTAATGGGCTTGAAAATAAATGGGGCTCGAGAAATAGATGATGTGGCTGAGCGGTACGATATTTTATACTTAAAGGATGGGGATCTGTATAAAACTTATTTCTATGCGGTTATTGCTCGACTTTTGGAACCTTGCTCAGAAAATGAAAAGCATAATGCCTATTTGGGCGACTCCTTCGCTAATTATTATCCGGTAGGTGTTGATTCAATTGAGCAAATAGAAAAATGGTTATTACAGCGCTATCCTACAAAATTCACAACAAAAGTACAGCATGATTTGAATGCTCTTGCTTTAGAGGCTATTCACGATCTTCAAAATTATTTAGATCAAAGGCAAGTTGAGAGGGCTTTTATTCGTTCACCCGAGAGCCCAGGGCGGAATCAATATGGCGAAACACCAATATTAATAGCTGCCAGACTGGGTAATTTTAATGAGATGGTAGCGCTCGCTGGAGTTCATGGAGTTGAGCGATTAAAAGATACAGATAATCACGGTAATACCGCGTGGCATTTTGCTGTCTTAACACAAAATATTGTTTTACAAGCTTACTTGAAACAAAATGTTCCTGAGCTATTATCTATTTCAAATAAATATGGTTATGTTGCACCTGATAGTTCTTTGGCCAAACACTATAAATTTTTTCAACCCGCAGCGGCGGTAAATGAAGAGATATTTGCTTCTGGTGTAGAGGCTGAGCGAATTGGTGAAGGCACGTACCTTAGCTAAATTTTCACTAATAAACCTGGCCTATTATTAACTTGTCCAGGTTTTTTTAAATCATACCTTTCCTTTTTAATAAAAATCATAAAATGAATTCGCATTCTATTTATTCATCGGCTACACTGTTTAATTATCGAGCACTTTGTTTTGGGGATATAGTTGGCGTATAGCTTAAATCAATATGCGTAAATCTATGGTCGTGAAACTATTTGTCATCTTACAGGGTGATTTTTTCAGATAAGGACATCGTTATAAATCATTGAGTGTATGGCAATTTAGCTAAGCTAGTGGAGCTAAATTATGAGTAAGTCCTATCTAATAAAACCGCCTATAACCATTTTTAAAGAGTATGATATTCGCAATCCAATTGGCGAAGATTTGAATGAAAATACTTATTATACCTTAGGCGTTGCTATTGGTAGTGAATTACAAGAACTATATGGATTACACACGCTGTTGCTGTGTCGAGACAGTCGGCCTAGTAGTAATATGTTCGCGGATGCCTTGATTAAAGGCTTATTATTCACTGGAACAAATGTTATTGATATTGGTTGTTTACCCACACCAGTACTTTATTTTGCAATGCATGATTTGCAGTGTCAGTCAGGATTAATGATAACCGCAAGCCATAACCCTGCGGTTTATAATGGGTTGAAAATCATTTTAGGCAAACAAAACTACCATGGCGAGCGATTACGTTTATTGCATCAACGCATTATGGAGCAACGATTCTTGATTGATGATTCGGGGCGAGCACGAGTGGTGGAGTATCCTGAAGAGCAAGTGATTAATAAGTATATTCGTATGGTTAAAGCAAGTTTAAGAGCGATTAAGCCATTAAGAGTGGTTATCGGTGGTGGCAATGGGGTTGCATGTCGTCTAGCCCCTCAATTATTAATTGCTTTAGGTTGTGAGGTTATTCCTCATAATACTGAGGAACAATCAGCAGCATCTGCAGAGGAAAACTTAAGTGGCCTACGCCGGGCAGTTCAAACACAACAAGCAAATTTGGGGCTTGCTTTTGACGGGGATGGCGATCGTCTGAGTGTTGTTGATCAAAACGGTTGCGTCATTGCTTCGGATTATTTGCTTTTAGCATTTGCTGATGCACTACTAAAAAAAATAGCGAAACCAGCAATTGTTTTTGATGTTAAATGTACCCGTCATTTGCAGGATTATTTAAGTGCTCATAATGGTCGTGCCATTATGGCAAAAACCGGTATGGCACATATTATGGCAACGATGAGTGAGCATCGAGCCGCTATTGGCGGTGAATATTGTGGTCATTTTTATTTTAGCGATCGTTGGTTAGCGCATGATGACGGGCTTTATGCCGCGGCACGAGTGTTAGAAATGTTGAGTGAGCAAACTAAAGATAGCCATCAATTTTTCGAGCAATTTCCTAAGTCATTAAGCACTGGCGAATTAAAAATTGGCATTACTGAGGGATTAAAAACTCAATTCATGCAGCAAATAGTTCTGCAAGCCCCAGATTATTTATCTGGGGAATTAGTGCATATTGATGGGTTAAGAGCAAATCTAACCAATGCTTGGGGGCTTATTCGTCCATCAAATACAGGGCCTTATTTAACCGTCCGTTTTGAAGCCAAAACTTATGAGGCTCTGCAAGATATTAAATGGATGTTTGGCAAATTAATCAATGCTATCAATCCCTTACTAGCCTTGCCGTTTTAGTCGCCTGGTCAGTTTACCCCGGGAACTGATGGTTCTTGGGGGGGCAATGACGACCATGCTGCATTTTCTTGAAATTGCGTCACATAATATTTATTCGCCCAGCGTGGATGCAATGCATTGGCGGGGATGTCTTCCACGGCATTATCAAGCGTTAATGTATAATTTTTCAGGACAAATGCAATTAACGTTTTAAATACTACATTAACAAAAAGCCCGCCGGCAGGACAGGAGCGCGGACCAGAGGAAAAGGGGAAAAAATGCGGGCCACTAAAATGAGGCACTCTATGTGTAAAACGTTCAGGTGTAAATTCATTAGGGTTAGCCCAAAAGTCTGGGTCAAGATGTTCTCGTCTGATGGCGCTAAATAGATAACTGCCTTTAGGGACAGGGATATTTCGTTCTATATTATCGTTGCCGACTACCTTTTCTAATAAGGTACTGCTGCCAGTTTTACGTGCAATGACTGCAGTTGGCGAGACAAAACGTAAGGCCTCGGCATATACGGCATCTAAATAGGGTAGTTTATCGAGTGCCTTAAAATCACTAAGCTCTGATAGAGTATTTATTTCGCTAACTAAGCGTTCTTTAATTTGTGGGTTTTCAATTATTTTTGCTAAAGCAATGGTACATAAAGCAGATAAATTACTCTCCACGATCAGGGCGGCACCACCATGTGTATCTTGCAGGATTTGCATTTGTTGCCTTGGAGATAGATTTAAAAAATGGTTATCCTCTGGCTTTTCAGGGGCTACTTGGTCATAAATGTACTGTTTTTGTCCAATAATGGTATTAAATGATCGGGAAATAAGTTTGCTTGATAGAGAGAGCAACTCCTCACTTGCCTGCTCAAAATCTGCTTTACCTGGTTTACTATGTACTATTTTTTCACTCATGGATTTTAGAGTAGGAATGTCTGCAAGAGAGACCGGTTTAAGACCAAAGACCGTGCCGCCAATAATATTGGTGCAGACTAAGCTGATTTGAGTTTCTATATCCACATCTGCTTGCCAGTTAGCACATTGCTGTTTAATCAATTTTAGAGTTTCGGTATTGACCCGTTCGGTAATGTTTAAGTGTGATTTTATTTTCGTACGCTCTTGGATTGCTTCATTGCTCGACAAGTTAACAATGGTTTTTTTCTTGATGGCTGCTTCCATTACTTGAAATGGTTCCCGGGCTTGTGGATCTACAGGGTTTTCTCCATAACTGGCTATTATTGGAACGGGAGCCATAACTAAGGTGGCTAATTGATAGTTGGGTGCCCAATAGGGACCAACGACCAGTTTGCCTACTCGTTCGGGGGTATTTTTCATACGACGATAACATTCATCCAAGATCCAATCACGATTAAAGCCGTGCCAAACTAATTCTGGCAAGTCACCGAAAATATAAGAACGGCCAAAATTGACGACTTGCATTGATACGTCGCCTAACAATTCTAACGTGCCATGATAAATTTGGGTTATAGGAGTAGTGATAAAAGAAAAATAGCCCATGATAAATGATCCTTTTAATAAGTAGACATTTTAAATTTTTCAAGATTTGTAATTAATATCCATCTTATTTTATTGAGGCCAAGGTGTTCAATAGAATCCCTCTTGATTTATGAATTGATGTAGGGGTTAGCCTGGATTCAGAAATAAGTGTTGGTTATGATGAGCAACAACGTTTTTTCGTTAAAGCCAAAAAGTCATCTTTAGACATCGCCAATATTGTACCGAACAGTTCAATTACCCGCCAAATGGATATGGAAGATAATGGGGGGCGAGCCAGCTTCAAACAGTGATGCTGGCTTTAACGCTCGTTCGGCTTATGCAAAATAATATACTCAACATTTTTAATATGCTTTCACTGGAGAAACAAAACCCTGGGGTTTCATCGCCCACAAGGAGCAATCAAGCTTTTGCAAAATATTTTCCGCAGTATTTCCAATAATGAATCCAGCAATTCCTGCTCGTGCTACAGTGCCCATTACTAATACATCAATCTCTTTTTCGGTAATCCAAGTTGGTATAAGTTCTGTCGGATCGCCTTTTAAATGATAAATCGTTGGATTTTCTTGCAGCTTGGCTTGTTTAATTAACTTATGCAAGTTCATATAATTGTTATTACCTTCCTGTTGCACCATCTCTTCAATCGCGTCTGCGGACATATCAATCCAGGCACTATTGCGTAAAAATCCCTCTAAGGCGAATTCCCAGCAGGACAAAATGTTCGACTTTCCAGGGTAGAATTTGGCTAAATGTTGAGCCAATTTTAATAGATTAGACGCTAGATCCTGTTCCGATGTTTCTGTATTCTCAGGGGCAATCGCTACGGCGATTTGAACTGCCTTAGGGTGTTTTAATGGCCGATGTAGAAATAAAGTGCAGGGACATTTGCGTAATAGCGTCATATCTAAGGCTTTAAATCCCTTACCGCCATTATCTTCAGCGGCTTTAACGACTAAATCATGAGATTGGCGGATAACCTGTTGAATAATGGCCAGACTGGGAGTTTTTTCCCATACAATAGCTACTTCGATGTTTTTTTTCTTGGTTAGGTTTATTTGGGCTTCGGTAATCATTTTTCGAGCCTGTTCTTTTAAAAAGGTTTCATATGAGTCTTTATATTGTTCGAAGTCAGAAGAAAATGGAGGGCAGACAATAAGCATTCCTAAGCAGGCCTGATCATGCTCCGCTAATCGTATTGCCTCAGCTAAGGCTTCGGTTTCATTTTTAATACCATTACTCACAAAGAGGATATTACGAAATCGTTTCACAAGATGCTCCTTCCAGGGATAAATAATACGCCTAGGTTTTGTTATTTATTATAGTATAAATAACAATCAAATCTTTAACGCTATTTATTCCTGGAAGAGAGCTAGGTGCTTGGTTATTTATCAATTGTTCCCAAGCCGGGTGATATGGGGTTGTTCCAAGCGGATTAATTTTCCCATTTTACACTCCTGTTGTTTTGTGGTGGTAATTTTACAAATTGGGCTAATATTGCCAATATGCATTAAGAAATCCTATACTCTTATGTATGGACTTTTTTTGAGGATACTCCTGTGTTTAAACGGATATTAGTCACTACAGATTTCTCGGCGCATTCACTCTATGCGATGCAACGTGCAGTTCAATTCACCAGTTCGGTTCAGGGCGAACTGAATTGCGTGCATGTGATCAATCAAGGCTGGATGGATGGAAGTGAGGCAGTACAGCAAGATTGGGTTCACAAAGCAGAGGAGGCTCATGAGCAGGAGCTAAAACAGCTCGTATCTCCATACTCAATGCACTTTACGGTACTTGATGGCCGTGTCCCCGATGAAATCATGAAGTTTATTCAGGATAATGCTATTGATACTGTCTTTATGGGGGCGCATGGAACTTACTATTTAAATGATTTTATTTTAGGCACAAATTCTGAAGCGGTGCTTAAGCAATCCTCTATTCCAGTACATTTAGTACGCCAGCCACCTGGAGGGCCATATGCTCGCATTTTAGTATGCACGGATTTTTCTGATTCCAGTAAAAAAGCAATTGAAGTTGCTTATAAAGCGTATCCGCAGGCTGAATTTTTAGTATTGCATGTCGCTGATGTTTGGTATGACAAAATGGTTAAGCCGCATATGCATGATTCATTGCAAGATAAATTAACTAAATTCTTGGCAGATTGTGCAGTGGATCCAGCTCGTTTTTCCGTAAAATTTATTGGAGGTTATCCAGCCAATGACATTCCGCAGTTTGCTACAGACTGGGGTGCCCATTTGGTGGTATTTGGCGCGCGAGGTCACTCAGCATTGTATTATGCATTGATGGGGCGGGTGAGTGAGCGTTTGGTGCGTGTTAATTCGACGGATATGTTGGTTGTGCCTTAATATAAATTATTGGCACATGTCTACGTTTATGAAATTATTAAGCATAGCCTAGCCTTACTACTTTCAACTGTATCTTATATTTATAAGTTGTAGAAACTGTCTTGAATTAAAATTCAGGGCAGTTGCTACAAGTCATTGCAAAATTTCTTTAACTTAATGGCCTGTCTCTAAAAATACTTACTTAACACCAAAGCTGCATTTGCTCCACCGAAGGCAAAATGATTCGATAAGGCTATATCAATCATTTTTGGACGTGCGTTATTGGCTACATAATCTAAATCACAAGCAGGATCAGGGGTGTCCAGATTGATTGTTGGTAGCAATAGATTATTTTGTAAACTAAGCGTGGTGGCTATAATTTCCATGGCACCAGCAGCGCCAATCGCATGTCCTGTCATCGATTTTTGTGCGGTTATCGGAATTTCATCGGCCCGCTGGCCAAAAACAGCTTTAATCGTTTCTGTTTCGATACTGTCATTGAGTGGGGTGCCTGTGCCATGGGCATTGATATAGTGAATATCATTTGCTGATAAGCGGGCATCGTCTAAGGCTGAAAAAATGGCGCGTTGTTGCCCTTGGGAATTGGGAGCAGTCACATGAAACGCATCGCAGCTGGCTCCAAACCCGATAATTTCCGCATAAATTTTAGCACCGCGAGCTTTCGCTTGCTGCAATTCCTCAAGAATTAAAATCCCTGCCCCATCGGCAATAACCATTCCATCTCGATTAAGATCAAATGGGCTACACGCTTTTTCAGGCGTTTCGTTTTTAGTGGACATCACTCTTAATTTACACCAGGCAGCAAGAATTGATTCCCAGATAAATGATTCCGTTCCTCCACAAATAGCGGTAGATAATCGGCCGTTAGTTATTTGTTGATAGGCTGCTCCTATTGCTTCAGCAGAAGAAATACACGCATTGGAAATCGTTGAGTTAGCCCCTCCAATACCAAATTCAATCGCAATATAATTTGCAATTGAATTGGGCATAGTGCGTAAGACGGAAAGGGCGGGCATTTTTTTCCATCCCTCAAGGTAAATCGCCTTATACACTTCTTCGGCTTCAGACTGTCCACCCATGCTGGTGCCGATATAGGTGCCGGCGTTAAATAATTCATTAGCACTTAAGCCTGCTTGAGCAATTGCATGATGGGCGCAATATAAAGCATATTGAGCGGAACGAGGATAGCGTTTGCTTTTATTAAATTGGGGCAGCTCATCTAGATTAAAATCGGTGATTTCTCCTCCCATTTGTGTAGGGTAGGGAGATGGGTCGAAGCTTTGGATACGTTTAATTCCACATTGGCCCTGGCTTGCTGCATTCCAAAATGTATTCAGCCCTGTTCCTATGGAAGATGTTATTTCCATTCCGGTTATGACTACCCTCTTTTTCATCCCTAATCCTTTTATAAAGAAGTATTTTTTCAAGCTAATACTAAAGGGGGGAAGAAAACTCTGTCAAGATTTTCATTTCTTAATATTACCTTAATGCTTTTAGTGTAGCATTCAGCTTTATAAAACATAGAACAATACGATCTGTTAGGAACATAGTTATGTCAGCAACTAGTACATTAACTGAATTTTATGGCTCTTTTTTCTCTACCTGTGGTCATATAGCTAGAGGCCCTTATACACTAATTACAGAAGCGTTTATTGGTCCTGAGCCTGAACCTGAGGATTATATCTTGGGGCTAGCGGCATGTATTATCTTTTCCACGATACTGCCAATTTTACCGCAAATGTTAATGGTTTCTTTTGGTGTCGCATGTTGCCTGGCAATCGGCGCATTATTTAGCATGCCTATTACTTATTCTGTTGCGGCGTATATTGATGCACAAGAGGACGAGGTTCCCTCTCTGTATCGATTCTGATCTCTTGGTAGTAGCTGCAATTAACTTGCAGCACTTATTGGATTGGAAATTTGTTTTTGTAATTGATCTACTTCAATCATCCAATAATCACAAGCATTTTGAGTTAAAAAGCCCAAACGAGTGTATAAGTTAAGGGCTTTTTGATTATGAGTTTCGACATCAAGATTTAAATCGGGTTTTCCCTCACTTAATGCGTAGTTGATGCAATGAGTAATCAGAGCCGTTCCTAATCCATGACCTTGTTTTTCTGGGAACACCGCAATATCAGACAGTGTTGCCCCATGTTGTTGCCAACGCAAATGGGCTTTACCAATGAGTTGGTTATGTTCAAAAGCCAAAATAATCTGATAATTACGTTCACTCAATATATGCTGAAAACGTGGTTCAAGTTCGGCGTGCGTTTTATGAAAACAGGCCTCGTCTAACAAACATAATTGCGGAATATCATCTATAGTGGCTGTGCGAAAAGTGAGCTGTTTTTTATTATCCAATAACGGACTCAAATTGTGTCGTTCCATGTAGTATTCACTATGGCGATATAAAAAGCCTAGTGTGGGCAGCCAGCGCGCGTTGATATGGGCTGGGCATGAAAAAATCACTTTCGGGTAGTTATGTTCTTGTACTATAGGTAATATATGTCGCAACAATTGTTTCGCAACACCTTTACGTCGGGCTTCGGGATGCACTAGTAATGCGATTTCTACCGCATCTTCATAGAAAAAATAGACACTAACAAAACCAAGTAATTGTTCATTTTCATAATATAGGGCTATCGTAGGTAAGGTTCTGCGTTGTACTAATAAATGCACATATACATTAGGAACGCTGCCGTCGACAGCTTTGCTGAAATTTTTTAGCTGTTCCAAATCATGGAGCTGGTTTTCATTCAATTGATTGGTTGTGCTAATCATGGTTATTTAAATTTATTTGGTTTTTTTAAAGAATAGCATATTGTTCAGTGTAATCCAGGAGCTGCCCTTGATTTGAGGGCTGTTCCTGGATTACAACGGTATTAAAAGTGTAGGTTTAACACTGCTACGACAATTTCCATAATAATTAATACGATAATGATAATTTCAAGATTATGGCCATGGCGGTTATCTAAGTAGCCATTAAACATTTCAAAAATTTCATTCAAGGTATCTAGGCGGTGGTTAATTGCATTAACACGGCGTTGAATATGTAAATAACGCTCAAGCATGGCGAAGTGTTGTTCTAAAGTGGGATGCTGCCAAAAATATTTGGGATGATAAAGGAAATTACTAATTAAATTCATTTCACTTTTCGCACCTAGAATTTCACCAATAATTTGCTGGATTTGGTTACGACTGATCTCCATTTCACCGGTATGGGACAGGTTTAGGATCATCGGATTATATTTTTCAATAAGCGCATCAATGATGGTTTCAAAATATTGTAATTTCACCGATTGTGAAAAACCATAAGAAAGACTTAGTTTCAATTCATCACTATCATCTTCAATCGTTAGACAATCCACATCAAAAAAGTCGTGAGGTTCTATCGTCGTTTTTTCACCCGATTGGAAGTGAAACTCATCATGCACCGACATAGTGACAGGCTTATCCAGTAATTGTTTAATCGTATTTAAATAATCATTAATTTGATAACGCTTAACCCCCCAAGAAACTACGGTTCCATTTTTGAATACGTAGATTGTATGATCTTGATTCGTGTTCGAGGTGAGCTTGATGACATCACGCGTCTTTAATGATGAAAACTCAGAAGAAGAATTTTTAAAATAGGCATCAATGCGTGATAAATCAATTGATTTGGCGATACAAAAGCTTAGACATTCCATGATAGTAGTAACCTACGGATAAAGTGGTGTTCGCTAATAGAGCAGAACATAAGTTAACGAGTGTTCTGGATAATTATACAATAATTTGGGTATTGGGCTCAAATTTTGTTGTATCACTGGGCAGGAAGCTGGGTGAGAAAAGTTGGGCTTCACAAGTTCCACCCAACTTTGCTGTCATATCTCTATGACTCGCTATCAGCAGTTTCGCGACTACTATAGGCTTTTTTCCGATCAGTTGCCCCACTTAACCACTGTGGGCAAACTTCCAAAATCGAAGCAATTTTATCCAGTTGGTCCCTTTCTGGAAGGATGTGTCCAAATATTAGAGAGTTTGCCAAATGGCGAGATATCTCGAATACCTTGGATACCGCTTTGATTTTTTCCGACAATTCTTCGGGAAAACCTAAAGTAGCTAATTCGCGATTGAACCGTTGCGAAAATACTTTACTGTTCATTTTCTCACTCCGTGAAAAAAACAATATCCAGCATTACGCAAATCAAATGCTGTCCTCACACTGATCTATCAATCCCTGAACCAGCATCAAAGAGTTATAACTCATTTTTTTTTAATCGCAAAGTATTTTTTAAAATGAAATCAAACGCTTATCAGCAAGTTATCATTATGCTAAGTAGTTGAGCATGTGTAATCTAATACTTGGAATCATGTTCTTGGTTGTTTTTTAGGCAGTGGGGGTTTTTAAAAAACCTGGTTTAGTTTATAATATGAGCATAATGACTTGTTAATTTTCTTTCTATCATGCAGATACTCTCAATTTTAGGTTTCAGTAAGGTTGGCGCTAATGCAAGTGCTCATGAAGCTCATTTTGGCACCATCGCATATAATGAAAAAGGACAAGCGCGACACGTTATTTTCAAAAAAAATAAACATCCAGGACGATTAGGAGAGCAGGCTTCAGAATTAGAAGCTTGTTTTACCGCAGTCGCTAATGCAATCTCCGCGCCACAACGCAACTTAGAGCAAGACATTGTACGCTACAAGAACGGCAGTATCGCTGGTGTTTGTGCCGAACATGCAGCCCATGCTTTATTGCGTTTACGTGCCGCAGATAACGATATTGTTTTTTTACAGGCAAATAAGAAGTTTACGTCAAGTGCAGAGGTAAGCGAGGCTGAATTTCACGCCTGGATCGAATCCCATAAACCAATTACAACGGAAGTAAGTGATGCTGAGTTCCTGGCTTGGGCTTATGGGCCTGATACCCGAATACGAAACCCTATGCCGGAAAAAGAGGCAGGGGAAGTCAATTCCTCAAAAGCGGTAAATAAATGGGAGGAGTTTAAAGCTATTCATGATGCTAAAGAGGCCTTGGATAAATTTGGTGTCGCTTATTTTCAACGGTTGCACGATTATTGGCAAGAGCGTCGCGATGTCGCCGTAGCCTCAGTAGGACCTTTAGACGAAAAAACTATTTTAGCCTGTTCCGATTATGTGCAATGCTTGCTAGATGAAGATCTTCCTCTGGATCTCAATGCCGTGCCGGCTGATGTTATTGCACGAGATCAGCATGAAGTGTTGGCTATGATTTATGAATGGGAATCGTTAAAGCGAAAATGCGATGATCAATTTTTAGCAAATGTGCAGCAAGAGTTTGATGTTTCTAATCACGGAGTTGGCAAGGGATTTAATTTCCTTGATAAACTACCGCAGAACTTTTTTGCAAAATTGTTGGCTGAAAAAAATAAGGGAAACATCACGATTGATATGGATTCTTTGGCGGATGTATTTACCACCGCCTATGGACTTGAAGAGGATGATCTACACAAGGGGAATATTGGTTATTATGTAACTTTGGAAGCTGATAAGCCCTGTTTCCACTTTTTTAAAATCGATAATGACCTTATGTTTAGCCAGAAAATGATGGCAACTCGCAGTGCTCGCCTCGCGAATCTAACGTATACCGGAAAAGAATTTCGTATTAATGCCGCTGATTTGCAGGGATTCCCTGATTTACGCCATTCAGGAAACCATTATTGGCCAACAAAGCGAGCGTTTTTTGTTGCAGGAGATAAAGCGTACCAAAGCCTGCAAGACCGACTTGCTTATCAATCCCTAAAGCACGACCCTGATTTTGAGTTTGCAAAATGGCAACGTTTCTTAAAACAAGCGGTCATTCCCATTGAGCTCATTAGTAAAGGGATGAAAAAGACTTTAGATGATGCATCGGATGTGGCTGAAGCAAAAAGCACTTTGGCTACGATATTACGGGCAACAAGCTCACGATTTAGTGAATTACGAGTTGCTTTAGTGGAAGTCCCTGAATTCAGAAAATTTATCCTGGAAAATCAGTCTCTAGCAGAAAAGTTTATTCTTAATGAGTTGCAACAATATGCTACTAGCTTAGGTTGTACTAATGACGAAATTGATGCGTACCGAGCAGAGGTCAGCAATTCGTTAAAAGCAGTGGTAATGGCGAGTACGGTCAGTAACTCTAATACTGCGTTGCATACGGCGGTTATTGCTCAGGCTTATCGTTGTTTTGAAACCAGTGAATATTTTTATTCCAACTTAAACAACAAAGATAGCCATGGTTTAACTGCTTTAGATTGGGCTATTACGTACTATGAAATTTACACGGATAATGTAAATGCGAAGGGCTTTACCGATGAGCAACATGGATATAATAATCGCATGCGCACTTATTATGCAGATGTAATTTGCGATTTAACTCGGCATCAAGCAGAGTACACCTCAAAAACATCCGCTGAATTCGCGACGTTGCTTGCAGAGGCCAAGCAAACAAGTTCTTTGAGCATGCAACCACCAGTGACTTCCTTGGAAGAATACAAAAAAGAGTTAGGGCGTATTCGTAGTCAACCAATGGGCACGTTAAAACATGACAAAGAGTGTGCTTTAGAACTTTTGCGTAGAGCGCACTTAAGCAAAGATGAGTTATTACAATTAAAAGAAGAGCTGAAGCCAACAGAACCAGAGGGGGCGTTGAAGTTTATTAAAGAATTACGCTCTGATATCTGGATTGTGAAGTACATCCGAGGCGCTTATGGCACTACGGCAACATCAAGAGAGATGTTTCGTTGCATCGACAGTAAAATAGCGGATCTGGATCGACGCGAAGAACAGCGTGATGCCCTGAATCCAGTGCGTTAATTCATCGTAAAAAAGTTGAGTTTGTAAATAGACCCTATATGATACTCAAAAACAGAAGCAAATTTCACAGGACCTAGATGTTTGGTGTTAATTCAATTGCGGGAAAGGCTTTTTTTAAAGATGCGAGGCAAGATGAGCTTTTTGTAACCAGCCGTTTCTTTACTTTGCAAGGGGAAGGCCCATATCGCGGCCATCCTGCCTATTTTATCCGACTGGCTAAATGTAATTTAGCCTGTTCTTTTTGTGATACCTATTTTGATTCCGGCGAATGGCGAAGTTTTTCCTCTTTATTGGCCGAGGCTGATGAGGTCATCAAGGAGTTTTTTACACGTCGCGCCTTAGCAACTCCAGCATGGGCACAGGGACCGGCAAAAAAAATGGTCTTGGTAATTACTGGTGGTGAGCCCTCATTACAAAATAATCTGTCAGCTTTTCTTGAACAGGCACAATATCAATTTCAATCGTTACAAATTGAATCCAATGGCACGTCGGTTTTGCCTAATCTCCCAGAATCTACCACCTTGGTTGTAAGCCCAAAATGCCTAGAGCATGAGGGAAAAGTGGTTCGCTATCTGGAGCCAAATGCAAAAATGTTAGCACGTGCTGATTGTTTGAAGTTTGTGATGTCAGCCCCGGAAGATAGACGTTATCAAGCCTATAGCGAAATACCTAAGTGGGCGCATGAATGGGCGGAAAAAACCAATAAACCTGTTTTTGTTAGCCCCATGAACATTTATAAAAAAGAACCTCAACGTGTAAAAATGATTCGTGATGAAGGACGAGATCTGACTATGGCAGAGCGTTCAGAAATTAATGAGGTTATTAGCTTTTGGGAACCTGAGCTTTTAGATTTACAAAAGAATCAGCGTAATCATGAATATGCCGCTGAATACTGCATGAAGCATGGTTTTATTTTGAATTTACAACTGCATTTATTTGCGAGCTTGCCTTAGGTCGAGAGACACTATAATTGATACAACCAGGGCCGCTTAGATTGCCTCATCATGTTTACCGTTCACATTGTCTTTTTAAGCCAATCAGCTAGATGCACAAAAGTTTCATCAATAATCCTGATTGCTTGATGATATAAGCTGTCGAAGTGTTCGCGCGCCCCAGTTTTCCAATAGCGCTCCAAGTACTGACAAGCATATTTCATCCGCGTGGTGCCTACGTAAACTGCTCCGCCTTTTATTTTATGTGCAATTCGCTCCACCACATCATAATTTTTTTTCGCAAACGCATTTTTCATCTGTTCAAAATCCGCGGGTAATTCTTGAGTAATCATGAGGGTTAATAACTCTACCAGCATGCAATTCGTACCACAGTTCTTTAGTCCTAATTTATAATCCAGTAAAGGAAATTGCTCTAATTGAAATAATTCCTCACTATGTGCGGGTAAATCTGCTTGGATTTTACTAGCTGGGGGGGAAGCATAGGCAATCCTTGCAGGCACAAATGTTTTTAAGATGTTGATGGCTTGAGCCCGGGTTAATGGCTTGGTCAAAACTGCATCGATACCTGACTCAATGCCGCGTTGTCTGCTTTCATCAAGGGCATGGGCGGTTAGTGCAACGATCGGGGTATGATGGTCATCATCTTCTTTGCTACGAATTTTTTGCGTAATTTCATAGCCATCCATGCCTTCGCCTAAACCTATGTCCATAAAAATTAAATCATAAACAGTGCGCTCATAATATTCTAAGGCCTCATAACTATTTGCGGCGATATCCACCTGGCAGGACAGATTGGTTAGCAGTGCGCGCGCTACTGATTGAGCAATGCGATTATCTTCGACAATCAATACTCGGGTCTTGCTATTTTGGCTCATTGCTGCTGTAGGTTCTAGGTAGGTTGGGATAGCAATTTGTTCCTTATCTACTCCTTGTTCATCATTTAATAAGGGCTCTTGCAAAGGAATAATGCATGTAAAGGATGTACCCTTGTGTAATTCACTGGCGACGTAAATTTCTCCTGCCAAATCATCAATGAATTGTTTTACTACATATAAGCCTAATCCAGGTCCTTTATAAATTCCTTGATAGGATGGGGTCAGACGTTTGAATTGCAGATAAATATCCTGTTGATTTTCTTGGGATATGCCGATTCCAGAATCATGGACTATCAATTTCATGATGAAGTTTCGCCCTTGTTTTTTGGCTAATTCAACGCGAATGGATACAAAGCCTTTATTGGTAAACTTCAGTGCATTCGCCACCAGCTCCAGGATGATTCGGTGAATTCTAATTTTATCGCCGATGACAAAATTGGGGAGGGTCTCATCCCAAATAAGGCTAAGTTTTAATTGTTTTTCCAGTGCGCGAGCTTTATATAATGCCTCAATGTGTTGAAATAATTGATGCAGATCAAATTTTTTCTTTTGCGCGGGCACATCTCCAGTACTCACACGCACCGTTTCTAATATTTCATCCAGCAAACTTAATAAGGCACTGCTTGATGCTACTAAATTATCGGCATATTCTTTGATGCGTGGTTCGCTGGTTTCGGTTTTTAATAGTTCTGAAAAACCCATGATGCCTGATAGGGGCGTACGAATATCATGGCGCATATTAGATAAAAACTCTGCTTTTGCTTTATTGGCTGCATCAGCATTTCGTTGCGCTTCTTTTTCCAAAAAATCGATTTTCTTCTGTAATCGCTGAATTTGCTTTTCAAATGTGAGGTCTTGGCTGTCCATATCCTTTGCGCCTTGGTTTGAACTAATTTTTTAATTATTCATCAAAAGCATAACTTGCTTTCTGGGCAAATACATTAAAAGAAGATGGCGCATAAGACAACCCAAAAGAAGAAAAAATTTAAATCATCCTCGATGGTGAAAATATGGTCATTTAGGTCATTTTGGAAAAAAATGGTAATAAATTTGTAAGAAAATGGATCTTCTTCGCTCAAAATGAGGTATAATGCTGGGCTTAAATTCGAGTCTATTTACATTTAGGAGCACGAAGCGAATGAAAAAGATTATCTTATTAGTGTTGGGTTTGATTGTATCAAGTGCTGCGGCTGCCGAAGGAGCTGAGCCCACAAAATCGATTAATCATACAGTCACGCTTGCAGGACTTCAGCCTGGAGAAGGACGAATTATTCGCGGCGATGTTTTTGAAAACAATAAATTTAAATCAGGCTATTATTTTTGTGCAAGCTCTAAGAGTTCAGTTTACACGATGGAATATTTCTTTTCTAAAAGCCAAGAGCCTTTTCATGTAGAACATTTAACGCGCTTCTCAATCTGTCAAGACGAAACCTTAGCCAATTGCCAAGAGTTCGCTACGGATAAATACCAAACATTTAGAGCACTTGATGGTTATTTACAAAATGATGTAACACATGCCAAAGTAGATCTTTCTCCCCTTAAAGCAGCATATCATTCATGCGAACCTACTCCTGAGATGGATGAATTGGTGAAAAAATCAATTTACTTAAGCGATCGTCTTTTTGCTCACATAGGGTAAATACAAAACGTATACGTAGCCTTGATGAGCGCAGCGTAATCAAGGCAACATCAAAGCCGTATCGAAAAGCCTGCATTGATATAATGTGTAAACCCACCTAGATAACCATACAACTGTTGCCCAACGCTTAAATTGATCATTGCATTTGTATGCACGAGCAATAATACGCCTGCATCAAAATTGAATCCGGCTCCTTGGACTGAATCGATTTTGCTTTGTCCATAGACTTCTGCATAAATCGCAGTCGAGTTTGAGGGCGAATAACTGAGAGAAATATCGGGATTGATACTGGTAAAATAACGTCCGTGGACGGATTGGGAGTCACTTAGCTCACTGAGCCCCAGCATACCACTAAGACTCCACTTTGAACTGATGCTGTAAGTAGCAACGCCATTTATTATTCCTCCCCAACCGAGATTTCCAAAATTGTAACTGCCACTAGGGATATTAACATTTCCTATTACCGCGAAAAGCCATCGATTGTTGTAATGCATTGAGTGCTTGAGTCCCGCAAAGACGCCTGTAGAGCCAGACTTAGGGAACGTTGTTTGTTGAATATAATCAGGTAGTGAAACAATAAATTCAGTCGTTGATGGTAAACCAATGCGAATCTCAGTATTAGGGAAATTATATTGCCTCCCGGCATTTTTGTTTAACTGTTGAACAATAAAATTGGACTCAATAACGACGTGGTGATAAGGGGTAGCACAGGCACTGTCAAGCACACTGGGCCTATCTGCCAAATCCAATAGATCAGTGCAATCTGCATAAAGTTGTTGGGCACAAAACATGATTGAAATTAAAACAAATTTTGATTTGTGCATGACGGTTAATAATTTCTTAACAATTAATCTTATATAATACAGGCATCAGGTGAATAAATCTCACTTTATTTTGGTGAGTGTTTGGCGGAGACGCGAATGAGTAACTCAGTATTATTTGGTAACTTATACAGTGATGAGCGTGATGAAGTGCAATTAGATTCTTATGCCCAGAAGCACTTTAATAAGTACCTTGAGAAACTTGCTGTTTTAGAGCGGAATTTGCACCAGCCAGATAATGATAATATTTCAGCATGGCAAGAATGGGAATATGGATTACGCCAGCTTTATAAGGAGATGATTTTAGATGCCTTTGAAGCATGTAATGTTAAAATCCCTCCCGGAATGGAAATTCATTTTGCCGGCTCTTTAGCAAAGGCACAAGCAACGCAATATTCTGATTTGGATGCTTTTGTTCTTGTCGAAAATGAAGAAGACATAGAGCTGGTTCAACCGGTATTTGATGCCCTAAATAATTTATGCCAACGTATGTTTACGGCAACAAATCAATTATACCC
This sequence comes from Legionella lytica, assembly GCF_023921225.1. Taxonomy (NCBI): domain Bacteria; kingdom Pseudomonadati; phylum Pseudomonadota; class Gammaproteobacteria; order Legionellales; family Legionellaceae; genus Legionella; species Legionella lytica. Next base: position 2,933,400 of record NZ_CP071527.1, on the reverse strand, counting down.
AGACCCCATTGGTATTAATCCTAGCCGACTAATCGGTACACCTGAAAGTTTATACGAAAAACTCCAGGAAGGTGGCGTTCTTGACGCTGAGGCGACGGTACGCTCACTTGTCTCTTCAAAACCTATATTTCTTCCTCGCTATGAACTGGGCGAGCAATTATGCAATAAGATAAAAAATGATCCTGTATTAGGTGCATATTGCTCCGCGCAGAAACTTTATAGTTTAGCGATTCACGACTTTACGGCACCATCGCCAAATGCATCGAATGTTAGTGTTAAAACTCATATTATGCGTCCACTGGATTTTATTTTGATGGGAATGCGCACTGAGTTTGGTTTATATCAGGAAGATGGTGGACATCTTTCTGGGCTAGGGACTATCCGTCTCTTGCGTGAAAAGAAATTGCTACCAGAGGCTGATCTTGATCGTATCGAAACATTGTGTAATAAAGCAATGACTAAGCGCTTCCAATTGCATGCAGAACATAAGTCTGAGCATGATGACATGCCCTATGCTGAAGCTGAGGAAATGTTGGCTGAGGTGGCCTGGCTTAGAGGAATAGCCGCTCAACGATTGCAAGAGTTAAATGCTCCTCGTCCTGAGGCTCCCAGCCCAGAAAAAATACCTGGTTTTTTTGCGCGTAATGCGGGAGTTTTCAAAGGCATGGCGGTAATGACGACTGCTTTTGTTGCTGCGGTTGCGATAGGACTGGGGTTAGGCCTAATCGGTAGCGGAATAATGGCTCCATTGGTGTCCGCTGGCGGGGCTGTGGCCGGTGTTGCAGTTGTTCCGGCAGTCTTATTGGCAGTTGGCACACTTTTGGCGGCTGCAGTGGTTGGTTATAGCCTTTATAAGGGAATACAAGCGATCAGTAACTGGTTCTCTGCTAAAAGCGATATGACGCCAGAAATCGTTAATGATCATGAAAATGACAACATGACCAATAGTTACTCGGGTCCAATGAGCCAATTGGTGCAGGATAAGGCTGCTACTAAGAACGTAGAATCTAATCCGCAAGACGTAGTCGGGTATAACAATGTATTTGCTTTGGTAAGTAACTCTGAGATAATTTCATCTCTAGAAGAACCTCGACCAAATAAAAATCAAGCGACCCTATAAGGGTTTACTAATTAGGGCCTGTTTACGGTTTAGCTGTAGACAGGCCCTATTTGCATCTGTCTAACTCACTCAATATCCTGCTTGATGCAACCCAAAATCATCATCATTTTGGTGTTGTTCAAACTCCAATAACAAATCAATAGTTCCTCGCTTGGGAGCATTGATGTAGGTGGTGATTTGTTGCATTAATTCGACAACATTGGTGGTTGTTCCCTCTAATCTTTGAAGACTCTCCCTAAGCTTTATTTCTAGAGTTAAATCTGATGGTAATTCTAGATGCTGTCTTAAATAGCTTTGAATGGGTTTTTCTTTCTTATTAGACGCGAGGGTTAAGGCAATAATTACGCTTATTAAATCATTATTTTGGTATTGAACCAGTAAGCTTTGATAACGCGAGGCTCGTTCTCTACATTGTGCGGTACCGGTAAAGATATCTAATAATGCAAACAGTCCTTTATTTTCCTGGGCAAGATAAGCAGTTAACCCTAGTTGCAAAGCATGTAAAGTCGCTTTCGTTTGTAATTGTTTTACTAGTAACGCATCTGGAATAACCAAACACGCTACGGAAAAATCATCGCCAAAGCGATGATATTCCCCTGATGTTTGCGCTTGCTTAATTAATAGCTGCTGGGTGGTGTCTACCACGTTCAGCAATTGAGAAAATAAGGAACTTTGATTATTAAAATGTTCGTGTGCTAAACGATATTGTTGCACTTTTTTTTGGCGTTTCTCTCCGTGTTTAGATGTTTCTTCTACCTCAAACTCATGTTCTATTTTTTCTAACTCTTTCGGGAGATAGGTATAACCGATGAGCTCATCTCCAGGCATTACCAGGGTATTAAAAATGGAGTTTCGTTGAGTTACGGAATTAACATGGGACGAGGAATAATTATCAAAAGCATCTTTAGAGCCATCAACTTCAGTATGATAAGTCAGCTGCTCTATGGTTCCATTAGTGCGTTTGATGACTATCCCAGTATCACCAATACCAAAACCAGCGCAATAAAATGCATCTTCTTTTTGATACATCATACTCAATGACATTGTAAATTCGGCGTTTATTGCATGTCGTGTGCGTAAAGAATAGATGGTGTGGATTAATCGCTCGGTAATTTCTTGAGGTGTTTTTTTCGCGGGGGTAGTGCTAAGCTCTACTGAGTAGGGACCCATTAAGGGCACCACATGGTTATCAATGAAGCCAAAGGTTTCTTGCCGCTCACCACCATAAAAGCCATCAACGATAATTTGAAAGGCCATTCCTTCGCTGCTATAGCCGATAACTAATTTGTCATCGCTGTTTTTGGGTTTAGCAATATTTTTTCCGTTTTCATCAAGATGAATAAACAGGCTGGATGCTAAAACTTCACTATTTCCTTGATCTAAGGAGCTAGGGGTAGAGCGGTAAGTTTCTTCATGAAGAACACCATTACATACTTGTGTAATTAAGCCACGCATTATTTATCCTTGAGTATCAAACAAAATATATTATATCAAATTGTGAACAAAATGGTGAAATATGCCAATAAGCATCACTAGACGTGTAGGTTGGGCCCCTGGCCAAACATTGGACTTTGGCGTCGCTCGATGTCGCGTTGGGCCAGGAAGCCAGCTGAGGTGTTAAGACTGCGGAGCTATCTTGGAGGCCTTACATTCCATTCCAAACAATTCCAGGTCGTAGATGCCTTCTCATTGGTAAAAATACAAAGAGCTCCTGTCGCAATTTTAATAGGGTATTGCGCACTAAAGGCTGCAAAATTACCGGTAAGGTAGGGAGCAAAACGGGCAATGCCATTACTGGTTATGACTAAACACGTTTTTCCCTGATGTTGTTGGCGTAGTTGTTCTGCAAAGTGTTGCCAATTAGTAATTATCTCCATTGGAGAAACATGCCAGCCGTTAGGCGCTCGGGCTTGAGTCTCCCAGGCTGCAAGTGCTTCTTTGCCAAGGCGCGCTATAACCTGTTCTTCTGGTTGATTTTCATCAGGGCCATAGTCGAGCTCATTAAAAATGGATAGATTTTCCATGGGCAAGTGAGTGCACATCGCTTTTTGAGCCTGTTCTGCAGTTTGAATAGTGCGCAATAAGGTCGAGGTAAAAATAACATCAGGAATAAGTTGTTCTTGCTTTAAATAAGCTCCTAGTGCGTATCCTTGGAGTAGACCACTTTCGGCTAAAGCTAAATCAGTCGTTCCTACACGGCGAACAGTTTCTCCCGGGGCAAAGGTATTGCCGTGGCGTGCGATGAGTAATCGTGTTGTCATAGTCTAGGAAGCCTCTATAGGTAGTAATTCGCCATGTTGACTAATTAATGCCTCGGCACGGGCGATATCTTGGGGACTATCGACTCCAGACATATTGGCTCGACCCTGATAGTCTACTGGGATGCAACGAATGTTATAGCCGTTTTCCAATATACGGAGTTGCTCTAAGCCTTCGAGCTGTTCAAAGGTACTTTCTGGTAGGGTGATAAATTTTTCCAACATTGCTAATGAATAACCGTATAAACCTATATGACGAAATATAGGGCTTTTATCCGTTTTTTGCCGTAGTTCGCATTCTTTTCTTAAGGCCGGAATAATGTTTTTACTGAACCAGAATGCTTTTCCACTGAGTGCATCAAAGACTGCGGTTGTGCCGCTAAATGGCGTTGTTTGCTTATTATGGCGTAACTCATCTAATTGCTTCCATGACAATTGGGTCACTGGCGTGACGACATCGCAAGCTGAGGCGGCAAAGGCATCAATTAAGGCGCGTAAGAAATCTGGCGGCGTTAAGGGGGCATCTCCTTGCATGTTTAAAATAAAATCTGGCTTGCGGGGCATTTGTCGTACTGCCTCAGCAACGCGATCAGTACCTGTTAGTGCATACTCGGAGGTCATTACCACACTGACTTCAAGTGTTTGACAATGATCCACAATGCGCTGATCATCGGTTGCGACAATGATTGAGACATCGTTTAAGCCTACTGCTGCTGCACGTGAAAGCGCTACGACACGTTGTAACATGGTTTGCCCCTGAATTAGGGCCAAAGGTTTTCCGGGTAAGCGGGTTGAAGCATAGCGTGCAGGAATAATAATAGCAGTATGCATGGTGTAAATTCCTAAAAGCAAATGAACGCCAATAATAGCTTAAACGTGGTTTTATTACTATGAAGGGATGGAGACGTAGAGCCGCAAGCAATGTGTTCACGTAAAAAGTGCCCGCAAGGGGCACTCCCACAACTTAAAATCCGCTTTTCACTTCGTTTTCAATGACTGCGATGGGATTTAAGTTGAGTACTAGTTGCTCATAGTGACGAAGCAATCAAGGGTACGTGGTGGGGCGCCCTCGATTGTTTCACTTCGTTCACAACGACGGCCGCCTTAACTTAAAACATTACAGGGGCTCATTTCTCATGCGTAGCAAAATAATTCAAATCCAACTCTCTTGCTGCCTTCACATCATCCAGGCGTTTTACCGGTAGACTATGTGGTGCATCTTGGAGTAATTGCGGATTATCCATTGCTTCCTGGCGGATGGTTTTCATTATTTGCACAAAATTATCCAACTCTTCTTTGCTTTCCGTTTCGGTTGGTTCAATAAGTAAACATTCCGGAATCAATAGCGGGAAATAAGTGGTTGGTGCATGAACTCGGTAATCTAACAGACGTTTTGCCAAATCCATGGCACTAACCCCATAAGCCTTCTTCTCTGGGTTTAAGGTGAGAATAAATTCATGGGATGCACGTCGTGTTGGATAGGCTGCTGTAAATCCGATTTTAGTAAGTTCTTTTAACAAGTAATTCGCATTTAAGGTTGCGTATTCAGAGACACGCAATAAACCTTCTTTGCCTAAAACACGAATGTAAAAATAAGCACGTAACAAAATACCGGCATTCCCCATAAAGCAGGATAAGCGCCCAATACTTTGTGGGTAGTCTTGGCGCGTTGCCCATTGGTAGCCTTGCTCCGTCCTTTTTACTACGGGTAAGGGTATAAATGGAAGTAGACGCTTACCTACTGCAACAGGGCCTGAGCCTGGGCCACCACCGCCATGAGGGGTAGCGAAGGTTTTATGCAAATTAAGATGCATCACATCAAAGCCCATATCTCCGGGTCTTACTTTACCTAGAATTGCATTAAGGTTGGCACCATCATAATAGAGTAAGCCGCCTGCTTGATGTACGAGCGCGGCAATTTCTTTAATTTGGCGCATAAATAAGCCTAAGGTCGATGGGTTGGTGAGCATAATTCCCGCCGTTTTAGGCCCTAATTTACTTTTCAACTCTTCCAGATCAATATCACCATCCGGTGCGGTAGCAATTTCAACGATTTTAAATCCACACATAACGGCAGAGGCTGGGTTAGTACCGTGAGCAGCATCTGGAATTAGCATTTCATCGCGTGCGGTATCCCCGCGCGATTGATGATAGGCTTTGATCATGGCAACACCGGCAAATTCACCTTGTGAGCCAGCCATTGGGGTTAAAGAAACTCCCGCCATTCCGGTAATTTCCGCAATATGCTCTTGCAAGTGATAAAGCGGTTCTAAAAAGCCCTGGCTGTCTTGCTCTGGCGTTAAAGGGTGACGATTAAGGAAATTAGGTATGGAGGCTGCTTTATGTACGCCACGAGGGTTGTATTTCATCGTACACGAGCCCAACGGATAAAAATTGCTGTCGATGGCAAAGTTTTTATGGGAAAGGCGTGTAAAATGACGCACTACTTGTAATTCAGAGCAGGCAGGCATTCTTGGTGGTGTTTTGCGTTGAAACTCCTCTGGAATAGCGTATTTGCCAGGAGTCGTTTTCGGTGCTTGGGCTGTTGCCCTGCGGTTCTCTTGGGATAATTCAAAAATCAACATAGTTTGCCTTCCATTTTTTGAATAAGTTCTTTGAGTTCATCTCGATGCATTACTGGGGTGAATTCGATAAATTCATAGCTCGCTATTTCGGCTAAGTAGTAAGGATCTTGTTTAAAGATGGACTCTATATAAGCTCGGTCATTAGTTGCTGCGATAATAATGCCGCCGGTACGTGGTTTCATCGGGCCAGAAGCCACGAGCAAACCTTGCTTGTAGTAATAATCTAAAAATTCCCTATGTGCACTAAGGTACTTATCTACCTCCAAGGTAGGTACCAAATAAGTTAATTGAACAACAAACATTTAGGCACCTCGTTGACTCATAATGGTTTGCAATGTGCTGGCATAAAGAGCTAAATCTTCTGCTGTACGCATTTCAGTGGCACAAACTACGAGCATATTTTGCAGTTGCGGATAATGGGTTTCAAGTGCGTAGCCACCAGCGATACCGGCAGTTGCTAATTGCTCTAAGACCTCTTTAACAGGCTTATTTAGCTTCAGCACTATTTCATGGAAATAAGGGGCACTAAATACTTGTTCTACACCATCAATCTGACTCAGTAGCTCAGCTAATTCATGGGTGTTTTGATAGCACTGGTTCGCAACTTCCCTTAATCCTTCCGCACCTAAAAGACTCATATGAATAGTCGCTGCGGTAACCAGCAATCCTTGGTTGGTACAGATGTTTGAAGTGGCTTTCGCGCGGCGAATATGTTGTTCACGTGCTTGCAAGGTTAGGGTAAATCCACGTTTCCCGTCCTTATCTACGGTACAACCAATAATTCGGCCAGGCATTTGCCGTACATGCGCCATCCGGGTGCTGAGAAAACCAAAATAGGGGCCACCAGATGCCATCGGTGCTCCTAAGGGTTGGCCTTCACCACAAACGATATCTACTCCGTGCGTACCCCATTGGCTAGGCTGTTTAAATAATGCCAAGGAGACGGGATTAACACAGGCAATACTAATTACTTTATTCTTATGCGCCCAATCACTTAATTGATCTACGCTTTCCAGACAACCAAAGAAATTTGGTTGAGCAATCACTAATGCAGTAATGTCTTCACCAGTATAGTTTTCCAGGATTGCGTGATCTGTAATTCCTTGTTGCTCATCAAAGGGGAGAGTAACCATCTCAATATGCTGCGTGCTGAGAATGGTTTTAATTGTCTCTCGGTATAAAGGATGAACGGTCCCCGCAACCAGAACACGGTTTGACTTACTGTGCTTATTTACCCTTACGGCCATTAGTACTGCTTCAGCAAGAGCGGTTGCTCCATCATACATTGAGGCATTGGCTACATCCATGCCAGTAAGTTCACAGATCATGGTTTGAAATTCGTATAATAGCTGCAAGGTGCCTTGGCTGGCTTCGGCTTGATAAGGGGTATATGCAGTTAAAAATTCACCACGTGATGCGATGTCCCACACGGCGGCAGGAATATGATGTTCATAGCATCCTGCACCTATAAAGCAGATTCCATTATGATTTTTAGCAGCTAGCGTGCGCGCTTCGTTTAACATCTCCATTTCATTGAGGCCAGAAGGGATTTGTTGAAAACCTGCATATTGTAGGGCGGCAGGAATCTCATCAAATAAAGCCTGGGTGTCATGCACGCCAATGGCTTCAAGCATCTGTTGGGTATCTTTAGGTGTGTGGGGAATATAAGGCATGATTAGTGTTCCTCAGCTGTCTCATTTTGATATTCTTCAGCAGTTAATAAATTGTCAATTTCGCTGAGGTCGCTAGGTTTTAATTTAACAAGCCAACCAGCATGATAGGGGTCTGTATTAACTATAGCTGGATTTTCAACAACAGTTTCGTTAACGGCGGTAATTACTCCGCTAATTGGCGCATAAAAATCGGATGCTGCTTTTACTGATTCCACCACACCTAATTCATCTCCTGCCTCTACTACATCACCTACCTCAGGTAGTTCGACAAAGACCATATCGCCTAATAATTGTTGGGCGTGATCTGTAATCCCTATGATGACTTCACTTTGTTCTTCTTTAAGCCATTCATGGGTTGAGGTAAATTTTAAATCGTTCATTGCATTCATCCTTAATTTTCTAACGTATGTCAAAATCCCCGCATTTATCGAGGGGAAGGGGGTGTTTATATTGCTTGCCCATATTTTACAAAACGCGGTTTACCTACGGTTGCAGGAATTAATTTGCCTCGGATATCAACCAGCACTTCGGTACCTGTATCAACCGGTACACGAGCTAAAGCGATTGAATGTCCTAGGGTTGGTGAAAAGCTACCGCTGGTAATTACGCCATCTGTTTGGCCATCAATAACAACGCGCTGGCCTTGACGCATAATCCCTTTATCTAATAGGGTTAATCCGACCATTTTGCGTTTAATACCTAGTTGCTTTTGTGATACTAAAGCCCCCATGCCAATAAAATCGCGATCGGCGGGCTCCCATTTTATGGTCCAAGCCAAGCCTGACTCTAAAGGAGTGGTAGAGGTATCCATATCTTGGCCGTAGAGGAGCATTCCTGCTTCGAGCCTTAGTGTATCCCGTGCAGCTAATCCACAGGGTTGTACTCCTGCTTGTACTAAATCATCCCATAATTGCGCTACTTGATCTTGAGGGACAATAATCTCTAGACCATCTTCACCAGTATAACCTGTGCGTGCAAAAAACCATTGTTCAACATCAACACTCTCAAAATGGGTAAGGGTAGATACGGCATCAACTTGTGCAGGATTAAGAATGGAACGGGCTTTTGCGATGGCATTTGGGCCTTGCACGGCAATCATGGCGAGTTCTCTGCGCTCTTGTAATCCCACGGCAAAGCCTTCGCTCACTTTTCGAATCCAAGCCAAATCTTCATGCCGTGTTGCGGAATTAAGTACGATGCGGTAATTGTCGGAAGCACGTTGGTAAACGATTAGATCGTCAATGATACCGCCATGTTCATTACACATACAGCTGTAGAGCGCTTTTCCATTATGATCTAATGCGTCGACATCATTAGTTAGGAGTTTACGTAGAAATAGACGGCCACCGGCTCCTAGTATGTCAACGATAGTCATATGGGAAACATCAAAAATCCCTGCGTCCTGACGTACCTGGTGATGTTCATTGAGTTGAGAGCCATAATGCAGCGGCATCTCCCATCCGTGAAAATTAACCATTTTAGCACCACATTTTACATGGGTTGCATACAGAGGGGTTTTAGCAGTCATTGCGTGTGTCCTTTTTTCGCGTCTTGATTGAGAAAGATTATACTCAAGATACTTGAAAATGCTACTTTAAAAAGAGCGAAGATTCATTGAGGTCGAGAGAGTGCCTAGCATAAATGTTTGCTGTACTTTACCGCCGAGTCTACTCTAACTGATGTGCTTAATTAATTTAGATTGTCCTTATTAGCGTAAATCCTTATATCTCATTATATACTGTAAGAAATACATGATATTTATAGGATTCCTGGATGACTTGGCTTACTGTTTCGCGATGGTTGCTGGATTTGGGGTGGTTAGTTGTTTTACTGGGTCTATTCATACATTTTTGGCGCGATCGACAGTCTTTAGTGCGGGCACGAACTTGGTTAAAGACAAAAGGACACGTAACTCGCTGTGAGTGGACTCAAGCAGGGCATAGTGTTTGGCCAAAAATTGAATACACCTACCAAGTATATGATAAAGATTTAGTTGGTGAATATTTGTTTTTAGATACGGCGCATAATACCCCTAACAGTAAATATGCACGCCGCGTCGCTTATAAAGCGGCGGTTGCTTTTAAGGAAGAGGAAGAAATTGATATTTATTATAACCCGAACCATCCCGAGCAATCAGCCCTAGATGTGACCATGCCGAAAAAATTAAATGTGATTTTAATTTTAATCGGCATCTTTATTGCTTTACAGTTGGGGATTATTTTGTGGCATTGCCTACATTAGGTGGTGGTGCCATTTCTTCGTCAATAGGGCACTGGCAAGGTGGTTTAGCGGTTACTGCTTGTAGGTTAGTAATGCTATAGCCTCGCACCCCTTGGCCCGATGGGGCAACGCCAAAGTTTACCGTAACTTTAAGCGTTTGATGTTGCTGATACTGAGGGTTTTGATAAACGACTAATAAGTTGGTGACTGCCTTCCAGTGGGTCGCATCAATAGGTGTAATTACCGGGGGCTCTGTAGGTATGGCGCTGACATAATAAAGGTTTTTCTGTACTGCCTCTGGTAATTGAGAGGTATTTAATGCTTTGTTATAGGCAATCCAGGCATCGGCAGTAAAATATTTGGCAATTTGTTTTTGATCTTGCAAATAGTTTTTATAACTGTAGGTGTTGGTAGCGACAACCGCTTCATTAACCCAAACGATTAAAGGAGCTAGATCAGGGCCTGCATAAACTAGCGGTGAACCCAGAGCTAAAGCGGCAACCAGTGAGCGTATGGTGTTCAAAACGTGTTTTTTCATGTCTTTTCTCGATTGCGTTAAAACTCAATAGCTTCAGTGTAGCTCATTTTTTTTAAATAAAAAAATCCCCGGTTACTCACCGGGGCAAATTACGTGTTTGGATTTTTATCCAAACGGCGCTTCGCTTAAGAGGGGGTAAAGCGAAGCTAAGCATTCGGGGGAAATGCTCATACCTTTTGACACCACAAAAAACTAAAAGTTCAATTTTAGATCACATTATTTTAAATTTAATGGATGAAATGTACTTCCCACGCTATTTACGCAAAAAATTTCGCAATCACCGAGGGGGGTACAAACGTTCACGTGAATACAAGGCATTTACCTATGACTTACCTAGCATTTATGCTATTCTACTGCGTTTTATATCGGCAAAGTTATTAAGGGGGCATTGTGCGCAACAGTCGGTTCTACTTTGCTAATCCTGATAGAGTTGGTCGATTTATCAATCGCTGGGACTTACTGCTATTAATCTTAATTTTTGCAGTACTGTTCTTTTTTGGCTGGGCGGGCTCACAAATGGCGACTCCTTATCAATTAGGAGATCAAATACCCATTTCTTTAGAGCCAGAAAATCTACCTTTTTATGCACTGCGTACGGTAATCCGTATGTTTATTGCGTTGTTTTTTTCCATTATTTTTACTTTTTCAGTAGGGCTTTTGGCGGCTAAAAATCGGCGTGCCGAGCAGATAATTATTCCTGCTATTGATATCTTACAATCAATACCGGTTTTGAGCTTTTTATCGATTACTGTAACTGGGTTTATCCATTTATTTCCTCATAGCCTGTTAGGCCCTGAATGTGCTTCCATTTTTGCTATTTTCTGCGCTCAAGTGTGGAATATGACTTTTGGTTTTTACCAATCATTGAAAACACTTCCTCATGATTTACAAGAAGTTTCCTCCATGTTTCGTCTTTCTGCCTGGCAGCGCTTTTGGAAATTAGAAGTTCCTTTTTCCATGTCCGGATTATTGTGGAACATGATGATTTCTATGTCTGCGAGTTGGTTTTTTGTGGTCTTATCTGAAGCCATTTCTGTAGCGCATCAAAATATACGCTTACCTGGAGTAGGTTCTTATATTGCTTTGGCAATACAACAAAAAGATTTGCACGCAGTTGGCTATGCAATTTTAACGATGGTTATCGTGATTTTTTTATACGATCAAATATTATTTCGTCCTTTAATTGCTTGGTCTGAAAAGTTTAAATTTGAAGTATCACCTGATGAAGCAGAATACCAATCTTGGCTGATTGACTGGATGCGTGGTAGTCGCCTCATGAAGCAATTTGCGGAGATGATTAACATCTTGACTGACGGCTTTGTTAATGCGCGTTGGTTTCGTATAGGTGATTCTAAGACAATTAAAGAAGTCGATTTAAAAAAACAAAAGCTTTTAGACCGTTTTTGGAATATCACTGTTTTAGTGTGTGTGATAAGTGGGGGCTGGTTTTTATTAAGATTTATTTTAGCCGAACTTAAAGTGAGTGACATCTTACATGTATTCTTACTGGGAGCGGCCACAGGAACCCGGGTTATTGCTCTGATTATCTTAAGTTCGTTAATTTGGATTCCTGTTGGCGTTTGGATAGGCTTAAGACCACGTCTTGCACAAAGGATCCAGCCTGTAATCCAATTTGTTGCCGCTTTCCCGGCCAATTTATTCTATCCTTTATTTGTCATTGCGATTGTTGAGTTTAATTTAAATGTACAAATCTGGGTAACGCCCTTAATGATCTTGGGCACCCAATGGTATATTTTATTTAATGTCATCGCGGGTGCATCATCAATTCCTCGCGATCTCTACCTGGCGGCCAATAATTTTGGTTTAAAAGGCTGGCTTTGGTGGAAGCGTTTAGCCTTACCTGGAATTTTCCCGTTCTATATTACGGGGGCAATTACTGCAGCCGGTGGTGCTTGGAACGCCAGTATTGTTGCTGAATGGGTGAGCTGGGGTGATACCACCTTGAAAGCAACGGGCTTAGGTGCATACATTCAGGCTAGTACGGCAACCGGTAATTTTCCAAAAATTGCTCTAGGTACTGCAATGATGTGTTTGTATGTACTGATGTTTAATCACCTTATTTGGCGCCCATTGTACCGTTTGGCAGAAGAGCGGTTTAATTTTAATTAGGGCCTGTTTACCATTTCGCTAGCTTGAGACGATTATGCCTGAAACTATTATTGCTATAGAAAGCTTACGTAAGTCCTTCAAAAAAGCTTCCGAGCAAGATTTGCTGGTGCTTGAAGATGTTAATTTTAAATTACAAGAAGGCGAAATTGTCGCATTATTAGGTAAGTCGGGTTCGGGTAAATCAACTTTACTGCGAATCATTGCAGGCCTTGTTCCTCCCTCTAGTGGTACGGTAACCTACCGCGGCATGCCCGTTACCAGCCCGGTTGCCGGGATTGCGATGGTCTTTCAATCATTTGCCTTAATGCCTTGGCTTACGGTTTTGGAAAATGTGGAATTAGGCCTTGAAGCGCAAGGTGTTAGCCGTGAAGAACGCCGTCACCGAGCAATTGAAGCGATTGATATTATTGGTCTTGATGGTTTTGAATCAGCGTTCCCTAAAGAGCTTTCAGGGGGGATGCGGCAGCGGGTTGGTTTTGCCCGAGCATTAGTTATTAATCCAGATGTTTTATTAATGGATGAGCCGTTTTCAGCCCTGGATGTTTTGACTGCTGAAAACTTAAAGTCAGACTTGCTGGAGTTATGGAAAGAAAAGAAAACCAATACCAATGGTATTTTATTAGTAACCCACAATATTGACGAAGCAGCTACTCTTGCGGATCGTATAGTCATTTTTGGTAATGATCCTGGTTACATTCGTGCGGAGCTACCGGTCACTTTACCGCAACCTCGCGATCCTGAATCGCCAGAATTTCGTGCATTGGTCGATAAAATTTACACCTTAATGACGACCGGTCCTAAAGAAAAAGCGCAGCGTGCTCAGCGTGAGCGCCAAATTGGCTTAGGTTATCGTTTGCCTGATGTGGAGCCTTCAGAGTTAACCGGTTTGATTGAAACGATGACATCATTTGAAGAGCGCATCGATTTGCCTGAGTTAGCGGACGAATTGATGATGAATATTGATGATTTGTTCCCAATCTTAGAAACCTTAGAAATATTAGGTTTTGCCAAGGTTTCAGCTGGGGATATTCAGTTAAGTGATTTAGGTAAACAATTCTCTGAAGCGGATTTACAAGAGCGTAAGCAATTATTTGCCCAACGCTTATTAGAAAAAGTTCCACTTGCTCGTTACATAAGTCGCATTTTAGATGAGAAGGTAGGGCATCGTGTTTCTGAGGAGCGTTTCTTAAGTAAGCTTGAAGATTACTTAAGTGAAAAAGAAGCAGAGCGAGTACTACGCACCATGATTGACTGGGGGCGCTATGCAGAACTGTTCGCCTATGACTTTAACACCGGAATTTTAAGCTTAGAAAATCCCGGAGACGGGGTGTAGGCATCACGTAGGTCGGGTCCATGGCCGGACATTTCTCTTGGCAGACGGTACCCTGGTTGTTTGCAACCAGGGAGTTATGAGTGTGGCGAATTCCTTAAGTTAGTGCCATTAGCACCAGGAAATTACGCTGATTTCTTTGCAAGATAATTTAATATTTCCATCAAACGCTCAGGACTTCCTGCCAATTGCAAATCAGTTTTGTATTTTTGATTGACCACAAATGCAGGCACTGCACTAATTTGATAAGCACCCATTAAGGACATACCCGATTGCACTTTCATATCAATACTTGGTGAATTTTCAAAAGCACTTTTCGCAATTTCGCGATCAACACCTTGGGAAACAAAGAAATTAATCATTGTTTGTTTCGACTCTAAAGGTGTTCTATCTACCTGAATGGCTTTGAATAGCGCTGGGTTTAATCTATCTGACAGCGCAAGCGTATTCGCGGTGTAATAGGCTTTAGCATACAGTTCCCAGCTGGGTTTAAATACTACGGGAACGCGTTCAAACTGAACACCTGTTCCCAAGGTATTTACCCACTGATGTAGTGGTGTTTCTATTTTATAACACCAAGGACAACCATAACTAAAAAACTCTTGAATAATAGGCGTTTTACTCTTTACTGCCTGAGGATTGGATACCACAATATAATCTTTGCCTTCAACAAAAGCGGCAGCAAAAACCATTGTGGGTAAAAGTAAGAAGAAACAAAATAGTTTTTTTAACATGTTTAAATTCCCTAGTGTAAACCTTCAATATAGTGTGCTACAGCTTCCATATCTTCTCGACTCATCCTGCTACTAATATCTTGCATAATATGATTTAAATCATTCTTGCGTTTGCCGTCTTTAAATGCCAGCAATTGTAATAGCGTATAAGCAGCATGTTGGCCAGAAAGTACTGGAAAGCCAGCTTGAGCATTACCCGTACCTTTCGGACCATGACAAGCAATACAGGCAGTTATCCGTTTTGTAAAGTCGCCTCCTCGATAAAGCTGTTCTCCGCGTTGCAGAAACTCTTTTGGAGTGCTTCCTTGAGCCAAAGGCATTTTAGCATAATATGCTGCTAAGTCATCCATATCCTGCTCACTCAAGGTTGCAACTAAGGCGCTCATGGTGGGGGCGTCACGTAGGGACTTATCTTTCATATCTTTTAGTTGCTTAAGGAAGTATTTGGGGTGTTGCCCAGCCAGATTGGGCCATTCGGGGTTTGAGCTATTGCCTGATTGTCCGTGACAGGCGGCACAGACCATCGCTTTATTTGCGGTTGTTGGGGTATTTTCTTGCGCATAAATGGTTTGCGGGACGCACAGAATAATTGCTAGTGCAAATTTTTTCATGAAATTCTCTGTATTTAAGGCTACTAAAGTACTCTAATTTTGTAAAAATTATATAAAAACGTAAAATAATGGTACACTGCCTGGGTTTAAATCCCAATGTCGTATATTTTATGTTAGAAAACCCTTATGCTAAAGCAGTATTTTTAAAAAGCGCCGCGCGAGTAACTCATTTGCCTGAAGATACTGGCTATGAGGTTGCTTTTGCTGGACGTTCCAATGCTGGGAAGTCCAGTGCACTAAATTGTTTGACTGGGATAAAAGGTTTAGCCCGAACCAGTAAGACGCCAGGACGAACTCAATTAATTAATTTATTTTCTCTTGATGACGAGCGCCGTTTGGTAGACTTACCTGGATATGGTTATGCTAAAGTGGCTTTGCAAGTGAAAATGGAATGGCAAAAGCATTTAGCACATTATCTTGATATTAGGCAAAGTTTGAGAGGGTTGGTGTTGTTAATGGATGTGCGTCATCCCTTAAAAGATCTTGACCAAATGATGGTCGATTGGGCATTGAATCGTGAGCTGCCGGTACATATTTTATTGACTAAAGCTGATAAATTGAGCCGTAGTGATGTCAAAAATACAGTTTTAAAAGTGCGTAAGCATTATGAGCTTGCTAGTCATTTAATTAGTGTCCAGGCTTTTTCTTCCTTAAAAAAGGAAGGGGTAGATCAGTTAATTCTTTTGTTAAATCAGTGGCTTGGTTTGCATTAAGTAGTACATGACTGTTGATATCTGCCATGTTGGTTTGGCCCATGGCCGCAACATTGAGTTATGGTGCGGCTTGATGCCTCTTTAACCTACTTGGATTTTGTATGCTGAGTCATTGCTAGGCTCATCCTTCTGCATATCCGCTAACTCTGCTTTATATTGATTAACTTTTTGACGGGCTTGATCCGCCATAAAACTACCGCCAATACTGCCTGCCATTTTAACCGTATCATTGATTGTTTTAAGGGTTTGCGTCACTGTTGCTGCCGTACTGCTTATTAGTCCTTGTTGTATGGCTGTGGTTACAAAACTTCCTGCGCCCATCAAGGCGATACTAGTACCTACCAATGCGGTTGTTGCTAATTCAGTAGGAGTGGGGGCGGCTCCAAAGCGAATAAGATTATAAATCATTGTTCCTACGGTTTTTAATGCCAGGGGTACGCCAATTGCCATACTAATGCACGTAGCAGCTAGGGCAATAGGCCCCATTATAGGAGCCAATGGTGGGATAAGCGCAAGTGCAGTAGCGGCAATGGCAATAAGCGATGCCGCTAATGAAACTTTAGAGCCATAATATTCATAGTTAGCTAAAAATGCTGAAAAATTTCGGGTGGATTTATTGGCATAGGTAAAGTTGAAATCATTCGCCTGCAAATAAAAGTCTCGAGCCTTATGTAAGTTACGCAGGAATATTTTTTTCTCTTCCATATCCAGCGGCATGTTTTTGAGCTCATGCTTGATTTCCGATAAGTATTGGTTAAATTCTTTTCTTCTTGATAAAACCTCAAACCTTGATGACATATATTGTATGCCCTCATTTTCGACCAAGTTGTTTAACTTATCTAAATGGGCCTCAAGAGTTTGCATTTGTGCTGCTGTAATTGTTGAATCTGCTCGTGGTTGGGGGCAGGTTTTTTTCAAAAAATGTAAACAGGAGGCTTGAGCAAATAATATTTGTCCAAAGAGAATAATACTATCCAGATGCTGCTGTCTTTTTCGTTTTTCTTCTGGGCTTAATTGACTGTGATTAATTAGAGCTCGTTGCTCTTTTACATATTGTTGCTCCTTTTCACTAAATTCAACTTTTGTCGAAGGAGTATCAATACGCAACGCTGGAGCCATAAACTCTGGGCCAAAAAGAATCTCTTCACAAGGAAAATCACTCTTAGGAAAAGCGCACCGCAATTGCTTTCTTACCTCCTCTGCGATTGAAGCATAATCTTCTTTATGCAAGGTCACTTTAAACATAATATGTCTCAAATAAAAGCATGCGGTAATTTAATAATACAGCTTTTATAGGGATAGATCCAGCATTGTGGTCATAATTTGTCCTGAGTGCGGTAATGCATTCAGGACAAATGCTTACTTGCTGAGCTCTTTTAAGAGGATATTAATAGCCTGCGGGTTAGCTAATGTTGATAAATCACCTAATTCTTCAATATGCTGAACTTCCTTACAGGCTATTTTACGTAAAAAGCGACGCATTATTTTACCGGAACGGGTTTTAGGTAGTTCACTGGTGAAGTGAATGACATCAGGTTTAGCTATGGCGCTTATTTCTTTTTTGACTTGTTCAATTAAATCAATTTCTAAAGTGCTGGTGAGGCTGACATTATCTTTGAGAATTACATAGGCAAAAATACCTTGTCCTTTGAGATCGTGAGGAATACCAACGACAGCTGCTTCCGCAACCGAGATATGGCTAACTAAGGCGCTCTCAATTTCTGCTGTACCCAAACGATGGCCAGAGACATTAATGACGTCATCTACACGTCCAGTGATCCAATAATCACCGTCATCATCGCGTTTGGCACCATCACCTGTAATGTAATAACCATGATGTAGGTAGGTCTGACAAAAACGCTGGTGATCCCCGGCAATCGTTCGTGCCATAGAAGGCCAAGGATATTTCATCGCCAAAAATCCTTCACCTGCTCCAGTAATTTCCTCATGTTGCTCATTTAACAAGACCGGAATTACTCCTGGAATTGGTTTTCTGGCTGACCCTGGTTTGCTCGCAGGGTCATGAGGGCGGGCACTGATCATAATTGCCCCCGTTTCTGTTTGCCACCACGTATCTACAATTGGGCATTTACTTTGGCCTACTTCGTCGTAGTACCATTCCCATGCTTCAGGATTAATTGGTTCTCCGACTGAGCCTAATAGACGCAAAGAACTTCTACTGCTTGAATCCAGCCACTGATTACCGGTACGCATGAGCGCACGTATGGCTGTTGGAGCGGTGTAAAATACATTGACCTGGTGTTTATCAATAATTTGCCAATTTCTAGATGGATCGGGCCAAGTGGGTATCCCCTCATAAACCAGGCTGGTTATACCATTACACAATGCACCGTAAACCACATAGCTGTGTCCCGTGATCCAACCTATATCCGCAGTACACCAAAATACCTCATCCTCTTTGCAATCAAAGATAAGTTGATGAGTGTAAGCCGCTTGGACAAGATACCCTCCAGTTGTGTGTACGACCCCTTTCGGTTGGCCAGTACTGCCAGAGGTATAGAGAATGAATAAAGGATCTTCCGCATCCATAGGTTCTGGCTCACAATGAGCGTCAACCTGATCTCTTAATTCATGCCACCAATGGTCGTGATTTTTATCGAAGTGAATTGAGGCATTACTATTTTTAATAATAAGGCGTTGCAAAGATATGCCTTCACAGGCTTCGTCAACCTGTTCTTTTAGTCCAACGGGTTTACCACCCCGAGAAAAGCTGTCTACTGTGATTAGGCATTTACATTCTGAGGCGATTAAACGTTGCTGTAATGCATGCGCAGAAAAGCCGGCAAATATGACCGTATGTATGGCTCCAATGCGTGTGCAGGCAAGCATCGCAATAACCGCCTCAGAAATCATCGGCAAATAAATCGCGACTTTATCTCCTTTTTTAACCTGGAGCTTCTTGAGCACATTGCTCATACGGCATACTTCTTCATGTAACTGTGCAAAACTTAGCTTTTTATGATGCGCCGGATCATCTCCCTCCCAGATAATTGCAGTTTGATTCGCTTTATGGGGGAGGTGACGGTCTAGGCAATTAGCGCTAACATTGAGTTTTCCTCCTTCAAACCAACGAATAGTTCCTTGTTTAAAATCACCAGAAAGTACGGTGTCCCAAGGGCGTATCCATTGAATGGTTTGTTTGGCAATTTCAGACCAAAATTCAGCCAAAGATTCCTCTGTAGGGGTTAGTGGGTGAGGGGATGGTTTCGCTTGCATGTTAAACCTCTTTTCCATGAGCTATTAGTTTAATAATAGCTGAAAAATCACTATCACCGAGCCCTTGCTCGATAAGTTGCTGATAAAGAGCGGTTGCTTTTTCGGCCAACGGTGTACTGGTATCGACTGCATGAGCACAGTCTTGGCTAAGGAGTAAATCTTTAAGCATCATAGCCGCTGCAAATCCAGGTTTATAGTCATTATTGGCGGGCACATTTTCCAGTATCCCAGGCACAGGAGCATATTTAGTCATTGCCCAACATTGGCCAGAAGCATTGTTTACTACTTCAAATAATTTTTGTGGGGAGAGCTCTAATTGTTTTGCGAGAACAAAGGCTTCAGAAACGGCAATCATGGATATACCAAGAATCATGTTATTGCAGATTTTTGCTGCTTGCCCACTTCCTGCAGCGCCGGTGTGGATTATTTTTTGCCCCATCGCTGTAAGGATTGGTTGGGCAATCTGAAAGGCTTCCAGTTCTCCTCCGACCATAAAGGTTAAGGTTCCTGCACTTGCTCCCGCTGTGCCCCCAGATACGGGTGCATCTACCACGTGAATCTGTTTGACTTTAGCGAGCTGGTGCACCTCACGTGAGCTGTTGACATCAATAGTAGAGCAGTCAATGAATAAGGCCCCATTAGCAATCGTACTGAACAAGCCGTCAGTACCATGACAAACCTGTAGTACCTGCTGCCCTGTTTGCAACATGGTAATGACTATCTCTTGTCCGCGGGCCACATCGGCAATATTTTTTGCAATTAAGCCTCCGTTTGTCGCAAAACGTTGTAAGGCTGATTGCTGTAAATCAAATCCTGTAACCTGGTGTCCTGCTTTAACGAGATTCATGGCCATAGGTAAACCCATATGACCAAGTCCGACAAATCCAATTTTTGCCATCTAATTCTCCGTTCGAATGATAAACCTATGCTTTAATCATGGGTTGGCATGATAAACGCGCTTCCTTTTAAGGCATGCGTAGGCCATTTACTGGTCACGGTTTTTAATTTGGTATAGAAATAAATGCTTTCATCACCATGTAAGCTAATGTCGCCAAAAAATGATTGTTTCCAGCCACCAAAGGGATGGTTGGCTACAGGTACAGGGATAGGAATATTCACTCCTACCATTCCTGCTTGTACACGTTGGCAATATTCACGTGCACTGTATCCATCACGGGTAAAAATCGCAGTACCATTTCCAAATTGGTGTCTATTGACTAAAGCGAGTGCTTGTTCAAAATCATTCACTCGCACGACGACTAATACTGGCCCAAAAATTTCATTTTGATATACAGACATTTGCTCGGTGACTTTATCAAAGAGGCAGGGGCCGATGAAGAAACCTTGGGGATGATTGGGTTGTTTATAGGATCTTCCATCAATGACTAATTGCGCACCTTCGTGTACGCCTTGATCAATCGCTGCCATAACTCGTTTGCGATGTGCGCTGCTCACCAATGGCCCCATGTCGGTGTCAGCTACATCGCCAGCATCGATTTTCATTGCGTTGATTTGCGGTGTCATTTTGGCAATTAAAGCATCTGCCACCTCATCTCCTACCGCCACAGCGACGGAAATGGCCATGCAACGTTCGCCTGCAGAGCCATAAGCCGCCCCTACAATCGCAGATGCGGCTTGCTCCATATCCGCATCAGGCATGACTACGCAATGGTTTTTTGCACCACCAAAAGTATGAGCTCGTTTGCCATGAGCGGTTGCTTTCGTGTAAATGGACTGTGCTACGGGCGTTGAGGCAACAGCGGTAACTGCCGCAACATCAGGATGGGTAATTAAATAATCCACCGTGTCTTTATTACCCTGTAAACAGTTAGCCACTCCTGCCGGTAAACCTGCTTCGCTTAATAATTCTAATAAGCGTACGGAGGCAGAGGGATCTTGTTCTGAGGGCTTTAATATAAAGGAATTACCACAGGCAATCGCTGGGATCATCATCCATACAGGAACCATGACGGGGAAATTAAATGGAGAAACTCCTACGCAAACCCCAAGTGGTTGTCTGAGTGTATGGCAATCAATACCACCGGCTACCTCTGTAGAATAATCACCTTTTAGTTGGTTGAGCAGTCCGCAATGTAATTCGACGACTTCAATGGCGCGAGCAACGGAACCTTTGGCATCATCAATCGTTTTACCGTGTTCTTGAGTTACTAAACGGGCTAAGTCCAGTTGATGCTTTTCCATTAGTTCTCTAAATTTAAAAAGGATGCGAGCTCTTTTAATTGCGGGCGTTTGCGCCCAGGCAATACCCGCTTCTTTTGCAGTGCTGATGGTTTTATCGCAAAGTGCTTTGGAAGCGAAGTGTAGTTGTCCAATGATTTCGCCCAACGCTGGATTATAAATAGGGTGACTTGCGGTGTTCGTTTCGTTTACAAATTGACCACCTACATAATGTTGCACTATGTATCCCATTGCCAAACTCCTTTTCATGTTTTTTGTAAATTTAAGTTGATCATTGTAATTGTTTCGTGGAAATATTTATACAATAATAGTGATGGTACAGGAGTGCTTATTTAAAAAAAATATTTAAAAATAAATTACTTCTGATGGAATCCAGGGACTATAAGTAGTAAGGAAATTATCAATGACAAAAGGAATTTTGCGTGTACCCAAGGGTACTGTGACGGGGCTGGTATCTATTTTACAAGGCCATTTTCCTGGCTATGTCGTGGAAACCTATGATCCTCATAAACCTGACTATCGTTTAAGTTATCAAAAAAAGGTTGATAGTTATTGCCAAGCGTTTGAATATCTTCTCGAGGCATACCCGCGCTCATTGACCGACCCACATTTTCCTAGTGAGGTGATTAAAACGCACATTGAGCAGTGCCGCCAGCTCTATACCTTTAACGCCAATACAGCAACGCGCGTTTCTGAGTTACAAAAAGAATTAAAGACCTTTACTACCAGCCTTGTCGACACAATCCGCTTGCTTTGGAATAAGTCAGGAGAGGATGCGACTGAATTATTAAATGAAGCGGAACAATATGTTTTGATGTTAAGAGGTCGACCTGATTTAGTAACCTTAACGCCTATGGGCACAGTGCAAGTGGATAAGGCTTTGTTGCCTTATGAGCAAGAAACATTGGAAGAGTTTTATAAAATAAAAGCAGAAAACTGTCCTAAAACGCCACACTGGTTTCAGGAGCTTTCAGAGCCCGAGCTTCATTTCAGACAGGTGTATTTTTGCAATTTACCCTCAGATGTTACTGATTTAGTTGATGATTTTGAAAAGTTTCTCACTGCATGGGATGGTATTAAATTAAATGCTCTTAGCCTGAAAAATGATTTAGAACAGATTGCTGGCTTGATGTTGCCATTACCGAAGTGGTTTGAAGACTTACCCATGCATCAGCAAAAAATGATTTTTTCCCTTGCTAATGAGGATGAGTTAGAAATAGATAAACGACTGAAGCTGTTTGAACAGATGCTGGCGGCTGAAGAATATAAGGGTACTTTTTCGCAAGTCAGGAAACTGCCTCAATGGTATTGGGTGCTCCCTGAGCATCAACAGTATCTTTTAGAACATGCTCTTAAAAGTAACGAACGCTTGGATAAGGTCTTTTCCTTTATATGTAGTCGTCATCGTTCCTTACCGCTACTTCCCAATTATGCAGTGCATAGTTCACATATCATTGATAAAGATGGCAATTTACAGGATCTCTATACTGCAAAGTATCGTGGAAGTCATGTTGTGCCTCGAGATGGTGTTGATGAGTGGCCGAAAGAGGTTATACAACTGTACACTTATAGAAATCTAACACGGGCAATGGCACAAAGCACATCGGAGCAACTTCTCTTAGTACAAACCTTAGTTAGTCCTATTCATCTACCAGGGATTAATATTTCAAAATGGTTGCCTGATGGTAATTTAAAGCATATAGCCGATACGCAAATGGCACAGCATCCCTTTGCGGCACGAATGAGAAAAACGAATCATCCATTTAATGCGGCAAAGGTAATACTTTATACCGTTGCTACAGATCCTGATATCGAGGCGCTGGTTACTGACATGGAGGCGCGGCAGAAAACTATCCCACAATTAAAACCACTTCTTTTGAGCTATAAAGCAGTTTTAAATTCGGGAGTTGGTACAACCAATTTTTTTGATTATTATGGACGAGAGTTATTTTTAAGTTCTTTAGAGCAATTAATGTTTCTTGTTTCGAAAGATTATTCTTTTGGCTCATGTGTCAGCGGTAAGGATAGAAAGGCAATTGAATCTATTCATACTGACGCAATGTGCCGGTATAAATACGAATATGGATTCTGGCCAGAGTTTTCCGACTTAGGTCAAGACCGTATTAATTTTATCAATATTTTTGTCGATATCTACCTCTCTCGTCATCATCATGAACATGCAGGGCATAATGCTCCCGGCTCGGAGGGTATTAAAACACCATCTAAGTATTTACCTGCTGATATAGCTGCGGAAATTATTAAACGTATAAACCATGATAAAGCTTTAATTTATGATGACCGTCTTGCTACAAATAATGAACTTAGAAAGGTTACTACGGGGTCTCCAATATTACCTAAAGAGCAACTGGGATGTAGTTTAATCGCAGCCGAGTTAGGTGAGGAAAAATGTACGGCCCTTTACGATACCTTATTTTTATTATTTAACGACATGAGCCAATTTGTTCCGCCTCAAGAGGAAAAGAAAAAGTCCTGGGGAGCTATTTTTTTTAGTTCTGAGCGTAGTGCTCCCACAGGGATTGTTGAAATTAAAAAGCTGATGGATGATCCTCGAGCCGGCCCTACTAATATTGTTCGTATGGCAGGAATCATGAAAATTATATTATCCCGGCCTGTACAGGATTCTTCGCGTACGGAGGCAACAAAGTCAGTTTATGAGTTACGGCAATTAATTGATGCACCTGCATTAAAACATGAGGAGCTTGTTAATAAGCTCACTACTGACTTGACCAAGTTATTTGAGAAGAACAAGCACTCGAAAAAAGTGACGGAGTTATCACTATAACTCCGGAGGCTGCGGAACCATCCTAAAAATAACGCCTGGTTGCTTGCAACCAGGTTTTCTTTTAATGGTAAATAAATGCTATAACAGATGCTCTAAACCATAAACTAAACTATTTAATGTCCTGGCCTTTTGACAAGCCAAGACAATACCTGGCATAAAGCAACTTCGACTAATGCTGTCATCAGTAATAGAAAGTGTTTCACCTGCATTACCAAAAATAACTTGTTGGCGGGCTAGTACTCCGGGTAATCGCAACGAATGGATATTAATATCACAATGTGTGCCGCCACGAGCTCCAGGAATTAACTCTTTTAAGTTTAATTTGTTCTTAGGCGCTTTTCTTGCCCCGGCAATCATTTCTGCGGTTTTTAACGCAGTACCAGAAGGAGCATCTAATTTTTGTTGATGATGGGTCTCGATAATTTCTACTTCAGAAAAGTATTCTGCAGCTTTTGCTGCGAAAAGCATCATTAAAACGGCACTAATGGAAAAATTAGGAGCAATAACTCCACCTAAGCGTTGCTCTTCACATTTTATGGCTAGCTCGTTGACTTGTTCTGGAAGTAATCCTGAGGTGCCAATGACCGGGCGAGCTCCATTATTGATAATCGTCAGACTATTTTGATACACCGTATCTGCTCGTGTTAAATCAACCACAATCTGTGCTTGGGTATCATGAATTACTTGAGCTAAATTATCTTGTCGGCCAAGTTGAGCAACTAAGGTAAATTCAGGATGAGCGTTGAGCGTTTCACAAGCCAATGCTCCCATTTTACCATTGGCTCCATTTACGATAACACGAGTTAACATGGTATTCCTTATGTTCAATGCAAATTATTGATGAGGGTTTGGACCTTAAGGGGTCTTTTTTTGTGTATCCTGATCCTTGGGAGGATATTGGGTACGCCAAGCCCACACGGATGCAAAGGGCCAACCAATCAGTGTCGCTTGCATTACCAGGGCAACGAAAGCACCTCCTGGGTTATCATTTATAAGAAAAATAGTCCAGGGCAGAAAGGCACAAAAGAAAGCTATAAATAATCGTCTCATGGATATACATGGTAGTCTCAATTTAAATTAATTATAGGCTGAATATTGATTTTTTTTCTACCTAGAATTTTGATGTTTCTCTTGGAAACAGATGAACTTACTTAGAGTGCTTGCAAACAACCCTTAAACATTGTACATTGTGCGCTCATTCAGAAGGTGAATGATCATATTATTTTCGGATAGGCAACCAATTTCTAAAGGGTACACTGATGAGAAAACAGGAGCTGCACCCGCGCACCGCTGTTATTAATAAAGCTCAAAAAAACCAGTCTAAAAAAGCACGCTCTGATGCGTTGTTATGGCTTGCGGCTAATTTCCCTGCTGCGTTTGATAACTCATTACGAATCCGTCCATTAAAGGGTGGGATTATGAATGATATTTTGCTGCATGCAGATAAAGCTGCTGAGGTTGGTATTTCTAAGAGTAAACTTAGGGAGGCTGTCGTTTTATTTACGCGTCGTCTTGATTACTTGGCATGTTTAAAAGCACGTGAAATGCGCGTTGATTTGCAGGGTAATGAAGTAGCTGAGGTCAGTGCTGAAGAGGCAGATCATGCTGCTGCGAAGATTAAAAAACGCGTTGAGAAAAGCGTTCGTAATGCTCGCAAAGTGATGGCAGAAAAAAGCACAACTCCATACAGTACAAACCAGCAACCTTCAAGCTATCAACCGAAAACAGCGAACCAACAATTTGCTTCAGATGATTATTTTCCTACTTATCCCGCTCGTTCGTATTCAGCACAAGCACCAGCTCAGCCTGCGCGCTCAGCAGTTGTTGTAAAACATAAAACAACACGTCAATACGATCCAGATGCAGTAGCACGCTTGAAAGAGAAGCTTGGCTTGTCGAGAAGCCTTGAAGAAAAGAAAGAAGTAGTCGAATAAAGCACACCTAATAAATGTAGCCTGGTTGTGAGCAACCAGGTTTTCCTTAAACAGTAACCCCATCCAACGTAGCCTGATTCTCTAAGCTAATTTCTGAGTCAAATCATTAAGAACACGACTGCCAGTACAAAACATCGCAACTTTTAATTCGTATTCAATCGTATGCATTTGCAAAAGAACTTGCTCTGTAGAGTCCAAAGCTGCTTCAAGCATCGGCTTTGCAAAACCTACAGTCGAGGCTCCTAGCGCAAATAATTTGGCAGCATTTAAACCATTAGTGACACCACCCGATCCCCAAATTTCAAAAGCAGGTTTTAATGCGGCTGCCTGTTGCACTGCAGTGACAGTATCAATGCCCCAATTTTTAAAAGTAATTGCTGCTTGATGGCGTATGGGATCCTGGGTTGCTCGGTGTCCTTCAATTCGTCCCCAGTGCGTACCACCTAAGCCGCCTATGTCGAGTGCTGCAATACCTATATCAGTCAAACGCTGCATGGTTTTTTGAGAAAAACCGCAGCCTGTTTCTTTGATAATAACCGGTAAATGGAACTTTTTAACTAATTGCTCCAATGCTTGCCAACAGCCCTTATAATCCGTGGTGCCTTCGGGTTGCATACATTCTTGTAATGGGTTGCAATGAATGATTAATGCATTTGCTTGTAATGCATCGGTTAGACGCTGAATATCGGCAAGCGGAGTATTAATTAATTGTGCAATCCCTAAGTTGCTGTATAAATGTACCTTAGGAAAACTCTTGCGTAGGTGAGTCCATTCGAATGCAGCTTTAGGATCCATCAGTTCGCGCCGTTGGGACCCAACCCCCATGGCCCAGCCGCTTTGCGAGCAGGCTTCAACTAAATGCTGATTGATATGCTCTGCCCGGCGATGTCCTGCCGTCATTGAGCTTACTAGAAATGGTTTGGTTACTACTTGGCCAAATCGCATGCTCTCTATAGTGATTTCATCAAAATTAAGATCGGGAAGCGCATCATGGATTAACTGAATGCTGTCAAACTTACTTAAGTCAGCAGTTTGGTTTTCATGCATTAGGGAAAGCTTAATGTGATCTTGTTTGCGCTGCTCAAATTGTTCGTATTGATTGGCCATGAGTTACTACCTATTATTACCGCGGCAATTGATTTAAAAGTTGCTGCATGGAAATTGCCGCATTGGCTAATTCTATACCTTTATGTCCGTGTTTTCCGCCTAAACGATCCCACGCTTGCTCTTCATTCTCCGTCGTTAATAAACCAAAAATGACGGGAATATTATATTTTAATGAGACCTTCATACAGCCTTCGCTAGCCATGGTACAGACTAGATCAT
The DNA here is from genome assembly GCF_023921225.1 of Legionella lytica. Classification (NCBI taxonomy): domain Bacteria; kingdom Pseudomonadati; phylum Pseudomonadota; class Gammaproteobacteria; order Legionellales; family Legionellaceae; genus Legionella; species Legionella lytica. The sequence continues at coordinate 2,905,989 of NZ_CP071527.1, read as the reverse complement.
AGTGGCTGGTGTCACCGCGAATAACAGAACCTAAAGTGATTATTGATTGTACTGAATTAGACATTGCTAACCTTTTAGCGATCAAAGGAATTTCAATAGCACCTGGAACCTCATAGACACTAATGTGTTCTTTCTTAATGCCCCGCTTTTGTAATTGGGTTATTACGCCATCTTGTAAGTTCTGAGTTATGTGCCGATTGAACACGCCTACAATAATGGCAATCGGAAATGATTCTACCATTGATAGGTCTTCTGTCGGTTGTGCTGATTTTTGCATTATTCCTCTCTCCCTCAATGGGAATTTTTGTATTACTAAGAGCTGCAATGTACCTTTTTACCTTTATATTTTCCAGTTATTTGCAGCGGGGTGGTCGTTGGTGTGCTATTTTAGTGCAATTGCCTGATATATCCAAGGCAATTGCTGGGACAAATACAACAAATCCTATTTACTATGTGTATTTAATTCAACCCAGTGGGCATAGGCATTCATAAATTGCTGAATGTATTTCTTAGTGTCTTCGTTCGTAAGTTCACCTTGTATATCAAACAAGCTTCCTGCGCCACCTATATAAGATTCCGGCTGTTGCAAAACTGGAATATCTAAGAAGACGAAAGATTGTCGTAAGTGGTGATTGGCGCCAAAACCGCCAATAGCTCCCGGAGAAACACTCATTACTGCCCCAGGTTTTTTAGACCAAACACTTTTACCATAGGGGCGTGAGCCTACATCAATGGCATTTTTAAGAACACCAGGCACTGAACGATTATATTCTGGAGTAACAAAGAGTACTCCATCGGCCATTCTTATTTGCTCACGGAAATGTAACCAGGCTTCCGCTGGTCTATTTTCATCATCAAGATCTTGGTTATACAAAGGTAAATCACCAATTTCAATGATGTGTAAGCTCAATGATTCAGGTGCAACGGCCATGAGCGCATGTGCCATTTTTCGGTTATAGGATTCTTTACGTAAACTTCCAACAATCACGGCAATTTTTTTGCTCATCATACGATTCCTTGTATTGGATTTAATGGGCAGGGGCATTCAATCCGTTATTTTAGAGTATACTTGTGAGGCGTGCAAAATAGATGCAAAAAAAAACGCCCCGTTCATGCTAAAATGGAATATTTTAAGCATGAACGGGGCGCTAGAAATAAGGTTTAAACTACTTCTACGTCTTCAGCTTGTGGTCCTTTTTGACCTTTGCTAGCTTTGAACATTACAGTTGCACCTTCGGCAAGAGTTTTAAACCCGCTACCTTGGATTGCACTGAAGTGCACAAAATAATCTGTGCCGCCACTTTCTAAAAATCCGAAACCTTTGGACTCATTAAACCATTTTACTGTACCGCGTATTTTTTCTGACATGATAATTTCCTAAATTGTTACCAGCCCATTGTAGCATTATTTTATTAATTGTGCTGTTTTTTTATTAAATATTTTTAAAATTTTTCAATTTAATGTGAAAAAACATACAATGCGCGCACATAATAGAGGATTTGTTCAGAAATCTCTAACTTATAATTTAGGTTTAAGTAGTTCTTCGCCATCATTTTTTTTGAGTGTTAAGAATATTGCCCCTGATAAAAGCGTCAGAATACCTAGTGTTGCGAAAGTTTGATGGAGTGCTTTAATCGACAATTGCTGGTTGACGGTAAAAAAACTAATGATAATTGCCGCAGCGGCAACCCCAAAACTTTGAGCTAATTGTTGAATGGTGCTCATAATACTGGTTGCTGCGCTCATATTGTCTTCGCTGACCTCAGCATAGGCTAAAGAATTCATTCCCGTGTATTGCAGCGCAATTAAGAAACCATAAATAAAGGTAAGCGAGCTAATCTCATAGATTGATGAGGACGAATTTATTAGGCATAAAGACCATAAGGCAATACTAACTAAAATAGTGTTTAAGATGAGTAGTCTTTTATAGCCAAACAAACGAAGTATGTAGACAGACATGGGTTTAACCAACAACACCCCTAAGGCGATTGGTGTAAGTAAAAATCCGGACAGTTGTGACGAATAGCCCAAGCCAATTTGCAAGAGCAGGGGAAGTAGAAAGGGGGTGCCTCCAAAGCTTAAGCGTGCAAATAGATTACTGGTGACGGCAACTGCAAACGTGCGTAATTGCAGCAGTTCTACTTTGATAATGGGGTGTTTTTTATGGCGAGACTGGTTGATGTAAGCAAGCAGTAAGATGAGTGCCGAAACAAGAACGACCAGAGTATGAGAGCTGCCAATGTCTGATTCGCTGAGCATTGATAAGCCAAAGGTAAGCAAAGCCAGGCCGCTGCCGAAAAGTACAAACCCTAGTTTATCCAAGGGTGGAACCGGACGACATGGCATTAATGGTAGGTTTTTATGAGAAAGATAAATGGCCAAAATACCTGCCGGAATGTTGACCCAAAAGATCCAGCGCCAAGAGAAATGATAGGAAATTATACCGCCTAATAAGGGGCCTAGCATCATTCCTAACGCAGCAATCATCACGACCTGGCTCATTTTTGCAATGAGTTCATGGCGCTCAAAAGTCCGTAAAATAATAAGCCGTCCCACAGGCATTGTTAATGAGCCGCCCAGGCCTTGGATAATGCGGGCACAAATTAATTCGCTGAGGCTCTGGGTAAAACCACACCAGGCAGAACTTAAAGTAAATACACAAACGGCGGTAATGAATACTTTTTTAATACCATACTTATCGGCAATCCAGCCACTAATTGGGATAAAAATAGCAAGACTTAATAGATAGCTAATTAGAGCTAATTTTAAATCAATAGGGTTTACATTGAGGCTATGTGCCATAACTGGAATTGCTGTATTAATGATGGTGGTATCAACCGCCTCCATGAACATAGCAAAAGAAACGATGAGTAAGATAATATTTTTTTTCATAAAATTCAGTATATCAGGGCATCTGAGATACGTCATTACCACGATAAAGCGAAGGAAAGCTTGCACGATTATGCATGTTGGGTCCATGGCCCAACATGGGGTTCTGGTGTGGTTTAATGCCTGAGACGTGAAAACGAAAGTGCGGCAATTTCTGAAGTATTAAGGCATCTAAGAACCATTCAACATATTTTTAATACCCGCCAAATGAGATTTAGCCAGGTTTTTAGAGCGTTCTTCACAAGGAGCCACTTTTTTACCAAACCATTCCAGGTATTCCGCGGGTAGTTCCTCTAGAAATCGACTGGGCAGACAATCTTGCATTTCTCCCGCCTTACGTCGTTGATTTGCCAAGGTAAAACATAAACCTTTTTGCGCCCGAGTAATGCCTACATAGGCCAAACGTCGTTCTTCCTCAATTTGATCATCATCAATACTGACTCGATGTGGAAGTAATTCTTCCTCCATCCCAACTAGGTACACAAAAGGAAACTCAAGTCCTTTTGATGCATGTAGGGTTAAGAGCTGTATTGAGTCACTATCTTCTCCGTCAGATTGTTCTAAGATGTCAATTAAGATTAATTTGTTGATTACATCGGTTAAGGTATGCTCTGGTTTTTTTGCCAATAAACGACCAACCCATTCCAATAGTTCCCAGACATTATCCATCCGTTTTTGTGCTTTAGCGGGCGTATCGCATTGTTCATAGATATAGGCTTCATAGCCACTGTCTTCAACCATTTGCTTTAAATGTTCCACAATGGCATCGGATGAGGTAACGCGTTTTTTTATTTCCTCCATCCATGATTTAAATTGCAGCAAGGCCGTCCGTGGTTTTTCGGCGATATTTTCACTGAGTGCCAAATGATCCATTACCTTATAAAGACTAAGTCCACGATTTTGTGCATAGTTCCCCAGAACATCGAGGCTTGCTTCACCAATTCCGCGTTTTGGAGTATTGATGACTCTTAAAAAGGCGGCGTCATCTGCCTCATTACAGAGTAATTTCAAATAAGCAAAGACATCTTTAATCTCTGCTTTGGCAAACCAAGATTGGCCTCCACTAATACGGTATGGAACCCCATAATGGCGCAGTACTTTTTCAAAGATCCGTGATTGGTGATTACCTCGATACAAGATTGCGTAGTCACCATATTCAGTTCTCGCGCGCATTTTATGGCTAATTAAATCCGCGATGACTTGCTCGGCTTCATCATTTTCATCTTTGCAACGAACTACTCGCAACAACTCGCCTTGCCCCAGATCGCTCCACAATTTTTTATCAAAAAGATGCTGGTTATTGGCAATGAGATGATTGGCGGCATTTAATATAATGTTGGTTGAGCGATAATTTTGTTCTAATTTGATAATTCTTAATTGAGGATAATCCTCTTGCAATTGTTTTAGGTTTTCTGGTTTTGCTCCTCGCCAGGCATAAATAGATTGATCATCATCACCCACGACGGTAAATTGCGAACGCAGCCCGGTGAGTAGTTTAACCAAAAGATATTGACTAGTATTTGAGTCTTGATATTCATCTACTAATAAATGGCGAATTTTATTCTGCCAATACTCCCGCACCTCAGGGTGTTCTTTAAGTAAGGTCACTGGAAGACGAATTAAATCGTCAAAATCAACGGCATTATATGCTTTTAATGCTTGTTGATAGCGTGGATAGAGTACGGCTGCTTCAGCGTATAAAGGGGCATCGGAGGGATTGCGCAAAACTTCCTCTGGAGTTAACAGATCATTTTTCCAACGTGAGATACGTTGTTGAATCTGCATCAGAAAATCACGCTCAGTTGCCTTATTGGCAGGCAAAAAGCTGCGCAATATTTGTAAGCAATCTTCGCTATCAAAGATGGAAAAGCCCTTCTTTAGATCGCATAAATCAAGATTACGCTTAACCATGCTTAAACCTAGGGTATGGAAGGTGGCAATTTTTAATCCCCGCCGATTTGCGGCAGGAAGAACTGCGGCCACTCGAGCACGCATTTCACTGGCTGCTTTGTTGGTAAATGTTACAGCACATACGCTGTTGGCTGCATACCCGCACTCATTAATTAAGTAGCCTATCTTCTGCGTGATGACTCGTGTTTTGCCGCTGCCTGCTCCTGCAAGAACTAATAAAGGTCCGTCTATATAATTTACGGCTGCCATTTGTTGGCTATTTAGCATCTTTCTGGTTCTCGCTCAAAAAAGAGCGATTATTGCTTCTCTGAAAGGATGAATCAATAATTAATTCATGGAGCGCTCTACGTCAAACTCTTCTTCAGTGTCAATTTCAATAAATTGTTGTCGTGCATCCAATGATTTAGGTTCTTCAACTTCTTCTATACCTAAAATAACTTTATCTAAAGTTTTAATAATAGGTATGAGTATGTTTTTATCGATCATGATATGTCCTCTATTTTTTTATGTGGATTCTTTTAAGCATAGTTCACCGTAAGGATTTCTCCACTAAAAAAGAGTAAAAATAGTGTTAGATTGTCGTCGCTATGCTGGCTGGTACTGGCAATAGGAGAGTTAGGCTCCAGCTGATTCCTCCGTCAGTGGTAATATAGTGAATCGGGGTTTCTGTTTCCGATGAGACAGAGCGCGGTCTACGGTCGCCTGTCGGTTGCGCAAAATGTGATGCTGGGAAGCTATATTGATATAATTCCGGTAAGAGTAACCTATTAGGCTATCATTCGATAGAAAAATCCTGTGATATTCATCGTGAATGCTCTATTTTTAACATAAAATATTATTCATAAGGTTCTAAACTAAGATAGAATACCCACTATTTTTGCACTTGAGTTCATTATGAAAGAATCTGATACCCTGCAACGCTTTATTTTTGAACATGCCAATATTCGTGGCGAAATAGTACACATTGAAAAAACTTATCAAACCATTATGGCTCAGCGTAATTATCCTCCCATGGTTAAAAATTTGTTGGGTGAGGCCATCGTTTCATGTTTATTACTTGCATCCAGTATTAAATTTGAAGGCAGTTTGAGTTTACAATTTCAAGGAGACAAGCGTTTGTCTTTGCTCTTGGTTCAATGTGATCATGAGCTCAATATAAGGGCTTTTGCGCGCTTTGAAGAATCTTTGGAAACCGAAGATTATGCTAAGGCCTTCCTTAGTGGGCAGATGGTAATGACGATTAACCAGGATAATCAAACCAACTCCTACCAAAGTATGGTGCCTTTACAGTCCACTTCCATGAGTGAAAATTTAATGAATTATTTTGCTCAGTCCGAACAAATATCTACCCGTGTTTGGTTGGCAGTGAATGAAACTGCTGCGGCGGGGATGTTATTGCAATTAATGCCTGGGCAAGATACGGTACAGCGAGAGCAGTTTTGGGAGTACGCTGTACAATTAGGGCAAACTGTCAGTGAAGAAGAGTTGTTAACCTTAGATAATCAAACCTTACTTTATCGTTTGTATAATGAAACTGAGGTACGTGTTTTTGACAGTCGTGGTACTCAATTTCAATGCCGTTGTAGTCTGGATAAAATGCGGCAGGTGATTAATATTCTCGGCGAGAAAGAAGCCCAGGAATTATTAGAGGAACAGGGTAAAATAGATATTCGTTGTGACTTTTGCAACAAGGAATACCTCTTCGATGCGATTGATGTCGCCATGTTATTCCATAAGTAAATGTAGCCTGGTTGCTCGCAACAGGGAGGCAATGTACTCTTTAAACAAAGGCTAGCATTGCCTAAACCAGGCTTCGTTAATCATTTACTGTAACGTCAATTTAATCGCAGACAACAGATTACAATCTGTTTGGATTAGTTGCACACATTGCCCGCGCATTGCCTGCAAGATTTGTTGTAAATTAATAAATTGCTCACTAAGTTCAATGAAAAGCTCAGAGGAAGGTTTTGCCTCCAATTCACTCACACTTAAATAAGCTGCCTGTCCCATTTCGGAAAAATAATTGAGACTTACATGGCGTCGCTTGGCGATTCCAGGAAACAGACCGCAGAAAAGTAAGCTTTTATCACCGACATCTCGCAGATATTGGGTTTGCATGGGACGTGGTTTATGGACCGACTCTAAAAAGTCGAGCGCAACAACGGATTCAATGAGCTTGGTTCCTTGGGAAAAGCGCATTAATAGAAACACTAAATAACTTTCAGTGTTTTCATTGAGTACAAGCCGAGTCGTTGCTTGAGCCTCATTAACCAAGGCATGCCATTGGCTAATATCAGTAGGATGTAAAATTAATGGTTGCATATAGCCCCCGTTTTTAAGCTCCTCACTACTAGTCTAGCAAAGCTTTGCTATTTCTGTGTATTTTAAAGTAAATCAGCGGTTTTTATTTTGTATGAGTTTAAAACATCGGGCTACTTATTCTATTGAATTTAGCATAATTAACGTGTCGGATAGGTTTTACTGGCCTATTGATGTATAATGTCGAATCTATGAACAAATACATTGTTTTTTCCTTTAAAGGCTATTTATGATTGAACAGATTCGCAATATTGCCATCATTGCACACGTAGACCATGGCAAAACCACCCTAGTTGATAAGCTTTTGCAACAAACAGGTACTCTTAATGAACGAGCTCCTAAAGTAGAGCGCGTTATGGATTCTAATGCTTTGGAAAAAGAACGAGGCATTACCATTTTAGCTAAAAACACTTGCGTGTATTGGAATGATCATCAAATTAATATTGTTGATACTCCTGGACACGCGGACTTTGGTGGGGAAGTTGAGCGAATTCTGTCGATGGTAGATTGCGTGCTGTTGCTGGTTGATGCGGTAGACGGCCCGATGCCTCAAACTCGCTTCGTAACGCAAAAAGCGTTTGCACAGGGATTAAATCCAATCGTGGTGATCAATAAAATTGACCGCCCAGGTGCTCGACCTGATTGGGTTATGGACCAAGTATTTGATTTGTTTGACAATCTTGGTGCGACCGATGAGCAGTTAGATTTCCCAGTTGTTTATGCTTCTGCATTAAATGGCTATGCTAAGCTGAATCTAGAGGATGAAGCTACGGACATGAGCGCTTTATTGCAAACGATTATTGATAAGGTTCATGCACCGCAAGTTGATGCTGAAGGCCCATTCCAAATGCAAATCAGTTCGTTGGATTACTCATCTTATGTAGGGACTATTGGTATTGGTCGTATTACTCGCGGTCAAATCAAAGCAAAATCTCCTGTGAAAATTATGGATAAAGACGGCAACATTCGTTCTGGCCGTTTATTACAGCTCTTGGGCTTTAGAGGTTTGGAACGTGTTGAGATTGAAGAGGCAAGCGCTGGTGATATCATCGCGATTACTGGTATCGAAGGCTTGAAGATTTCCGATACAGTTTGCGATCCGGCTATGGTTGAGGGGTTACCTGCACTTTCGGTTGACGAGCCAACCATCAGTATGACCTTCCAGGTAAATGATTCGCCTTTTGTTGGTCAAGACGGTAAATTTGTTACCTCACGTAAAATTCGTGAGCGTTTAGATACTGAGTTATTACACAACGTGGCTTTACGCGTTGAAGATTGCGATGACCCGGATAAGTTCCGTGTTTCTGGTCGTGGGGAATTACATTTATCTATTCTGATTGAAACCATGCGCCGTGAAGGCTATGAGCTGGCAATTTGTAAGCCAGAAGTAATCCTGCACGAAGTTGATGGCGAACAACAAGAGCCTTATGAGCGTTTAACCGTTGATGTGGAAGAGAACCATCAAGGTGCAATCATGGAAAAATTGGGTGAGCGCCGTGGTGAAATGCAAGATATGGTTCCAGATGGCAAAGGACGGGTGCGCTTAGATTACATCATCCCAACTCGCGGCCTTATTGGCTTCCATAGCGAATTCTTATCCGCTACTTCAGGTACAGGCTTGATGTATCACGTGTACGATCATTATGGTCCTGCATATAAAGGACGTATTGGTAAGCGTGTGAATGGTGTATTAATCGCCAACTGCCAAGGAGCTGCACGTGCTTTTGCCTTATTTAACTTACAAGAGCGTGGACGTTTATTTGTTGAACACCAAACACCGTGTTATGAAGGTATGGTGGTTGGTATTCATGCCCGTGACAACGATCTGGTCGTGAATGTAACTAAAGAAAAACAATTAACCAACATGCGTGCGTCAGGTACTGATGAAAATATTATCCTAACGCCACCAATCAGATTAACGTTGGAACAAGCTTTGGAATTTATTGATGAGGATGAATTAGTTGAAGTAACGCCTAATTCAATTCGTATTCGTAAAAAAGCGCTGAAAGAACATGAGCGCAAAAAAGCATCTCGAGCAAATAGTGACGAATAAAACTAAATTTAAGCGTGTGATTTTATATGCACGCCAACATCGTGCAAACCCAGGGGTTAACGACAGCTTAAATCGCTTGGTTGAGTTTTTGGAAAGCCAAAAGGTCAGCGTCTATCAAGACGTTGACACTTTGCTGGGTTTTGACGTGCAATTACCGGTCTTAACTAAAAATGAGATGGGTGAAAAAAACGATTTGATCATTGTGATTGGCGGAGATGGTAGTTTGATTTCCGCTGCTCGTATGGCCACGAAAGTAAATACGCCGGTCATCGGGATCAACCGCGGACGCCTAGGTTTTTTAACTGATATTTTACCTCATGATATTGAAAGCCAGCTTAGTGCGGTATTGGCCGGACAATATAAAGAAGAAAAACGCTTCTTATTGCATGCTCGTATCTATGATGATAAAGAGACTTATTTTGAAGGGGATGCGGTAAATGATGTGGTTTTGTCACGTGGTAATGAAACGCATTTAATCGAGTTTTCTGTATACGTAAATGAGCAGTTGGTTAGTCATTATCGTTCTGATGGCATGATTTTATCGACCCCTACTGGTTCTACAGCGTACGCTTTATCTGCTGGTGGGCCAATTATGCATCCTGAATTGAATGCGATTGTGCTGGTGCCGATGTTTTCTCACAGCCTCAGCTCCCGTCCTTTGGTCGTTGATGGCGAATCAAAAATTGAATTACACATTAATGAAGGCAATGAAGCCGATCTGTGTGTGAGCTGTGATGGGCATCAGTCGCGTATGGTAAAACCAGGACAGCGAGTTACGATTCAAAAAGATGCACATCAGTTACGATTGTTGCATCCTCTTGATTATCATTACTATGATACATTACGATCCAAGCTTGGTTGGGAATCCACACATCAGGGATAAATCATGCTCACAACTTTGTGCATTGAACAATTTGCAATCGTGCAACACCTGGAATTAGATTTCACGCAGGGAATGACCGCCTTTACCGGGGAAACCGGGGCTGGTAAGTCGATTATGATCGATGCGTTATTACTGGCTTTAGGTGAACGTGCCGATGCATCAGTAATTCGTCCCGGGCAGGATAAATGCGACATTACTGCAGGTTTTTACGTGCATCAAAATTCGGAGCCTGCGCAATGGCTGGCAGAACAAGATATTCCTTGTGAGGACGGCGAAGTCTACTTACGTCGAGTAATCTATGCAGAAGGCCGTTCAAAATCATACATTAATGGGCAACCCTTTCCACTACAAAAAATAAAAGAACTCAGTGAAAAGTTAGTACATATTCATGGGCAACATCAGACACAAACCCTGATGCAGCATGCCACTCATCGCCAGCAATTAGATCAATATGCGAAGAATCATGCCCTGTTTGATGAGGTGGCTCGGCTTTATAAGCAATGTCAGAAAGTGCAACAAGAAATTGATACCTTACAAGGTTTAGAGCAACAAGCCGATCGTATTGAATTATTAAAATTTCAAATTGAAGAACTTTCCACCTTAAATCTGCAAGAGAATGAAATTGATACTTTGTATCAAGAGCATCAAATGTTGCACCATGCAAAAGAATATTTGCAACACAGTCAGAATATTCATGGTTTATTAAATGCTGAAGATGAGCCAAATGTGTGTACGAGCTTAAATCATATTTTGCAATTGCTTAGTCAACTACCCCAAGAGCAAGCGCAAATTAAAAATACCTATGAATTAATTAACGGTGCTTTAATTCAATGTGAAGAGGCCATTGGCGAAATGCAGCAATTTGCTGAGCGGGTGCATCTTGATCCAGAGCGTTTGCATGAAATAGAAAGCCGCATGAGCATCATTCATCAGCTGGCGCGAAAATATCACGTTGATAGCAGCCAACTGGCAGAACATGCACAACGTTTACAGAAACAATTAACGTTATTACAAGACAGTGAAGCTAAGTTAGCGGATTTACAACGACAACATCGTGAATTGGTGGCGGCTTATGAGCAAGCCGCAAACTGTTTAAGACGTGCCAGACAAGAGCACGCCCCCAAGTTAGCCCAGGAAATCTCTGCCAGCATTCAACAATTAGGAATGCCAAAGGGTTGGGTTGAAATTGACATCACCCCATTAGACAAGATGTATGCACATGGCATGGATAAGGTCGAGTATAAAGTATGTACCAACCCTGGCATGCAACCTGACGCACTGAGTAAAATTGCTTCAGGTGGGGAACTCTCACGAATCGGTTTAGCCATTCAACTGATCACCGCCCAACAAGGCTCCACTCCAACGTTATTATTTGATGAGGTAGATGTGGGTATTGGTGGTGTTACCGCGGCCTTAGTGGGACAAATGTTGCGTAAATTAGGTGAGCGTTTACAGGTCTTTTGTGTTACTCATCAACCCCAGGTTGCCGCCTCGGCGCACAACCATTTTATGGTGGAAAAGAGTAGTGATAATACCCAAACCTTCACTCGTATTTCCTTACTGCAACACGCGGAAAAAATCGATGAAATCGCCCGCATGTTAGGCGGCTTAACAATAACAGAACAAACACGCTCACATGCTCGAGAATTATTACAGCAGAGCGCGTAAGTAAGTTTAGGTTTGTAGTTGTTGGTAAAATATCAGCAGATTACGAGCCGGCAAAAAAAGGAACTCAGGAATGCAACTAATACCAATCATTCTTTGTGGCGGAGCGGGTTCACGCCTTTGGCCAGTTTCACGTGAATTACATCCTAAGCCCTTTATGCGTCTTGCAGATGGGCAAAGTTTATTTCAAAAAGCATTTATTCGCGGAGCTTCTTTACCTAATGTACGTGAAGCGATGATCGTTACGAATAAAGAGTTTTTATTTAAAATGATTGAAGAAAGCTCCGAGGTTAATACGAATCATATTGAAACCTCATACATTATGGAGCCCTTCGGCCGTAACACCGCAGCAGCCATAGCATCCGCCGTACTGAATACCATTAATTTACATGGCGAACAGGCAATGATGCTTGTTTTAGCGGCGGACCATTTAATTTTGAATCAAGATGCGTTCCAAGCAGCAGTAAACGATGCTTTGGCGTTGGCTGCTAATGATAAGCTAGTCACTTTTGGCATTTCACCTACCGAACCTAAAACAGAATATGGATACATTGAGGCGGAAGCAAATCAAGTATTACGCTTCGTAGAAAAGCCTGCATTAGACAAAGCCCAGGAATATTTAATTTCCGGCCGGTTTCTCTGGAACTCTGGGATGTTTTTATTTTCTGCTGGCGCTATGTTGCGCGCCCTGGAAGAGCATTGCCCAGAAATTTTGCATGCGGTGCGTGCTTGTTTTGCTCAGTCACACTTGGTGCATCATCAAAACGTTGCTGGTTTAGAATTAGATGAAGAAACATTTGCCCAAGTTCCAGATAATTCCATTGACTATGCGGTCATGGAGAAAGCTGAGAATATCGCAGTGATCCCCTGTCAGATTGGCTGGAGCGATGTAGGGTCGTGGACATCTATTGATGAGTTAATTGAGCCTGATGCGCAAGGTAATCGTCTTGAGGGCGATGTGTTATTGTACGATGTCTCCAACTGCAATATAAGAAGTAATAATCGCTTAGTTGGGGCCGTGGGGCTTGAGAATTTATTGATTGTGGATACCCCTGATGCGCTGCTCGTTGCTGACAAGTCGCGTGCGCAGGATGTAAAACATATTTATACCCAATTAAAAGCACGGGGCCATGAAGCCTATAAATTACATCGTACGGTATATCGCCCCTGGGGTACTTATACAATACTCGAACAAAGCGAACGCTTTAAAATAAAGCGTATTGAAGTGAAACCCGGTGCAAGCTTAAGTCTACAGATGCATCATCATCGCAGTGAACATTGGATTGTGGTCAGCGGTATGGCTAAAGTCGTTAACGGTGAGGAAGAGTTTTTTGTTCGCGTTAATGAGTCTACTTATATTCCCGCAGGCTGCAAACACCGTTTGGAAAATCCTGGAGTCCTTGATTTGGTAATGATTGAGGTGCAAAGCGGGGATTATCTGGGTGAGGATGATATTGTTCGTTTTCAAGACAACTATGGACGGGGTTAATTTCCATGACACTCGCATGTTTTAAGTCTTATGATATACGCGGCAAGCTTGGTATTGAATTGAATGAAGAGCTTGCATACCGCATTGGTTTTGCTTACACGCAATTTTTAAACGCAAACTCCGTGGTGGTGGGAAGTGATGTACGCCATAGTAGCGAATCATTAAAACAGGCTTTAGCGCGCGGCATCATGGATGCTGGAGCAGATGTTATTGATATCGGCATGAGCGGAACAGAGGAGGTTTATTTTGCTACCTTTCATTTAAGTGCTGATGGAGGGATCGAAGTTACCGCCAGTCATAATCCAATTGATTACAATGGCATGAAATTAGTCCGTAAAGGTTCGGCTCCTATTAGCGGCGATAGTGGTTTAAACGCCATTGAAGAGCTAGTGATAAAGAATGAATTTCAACCTGTTGCACCAAAAGGACAATATAAGCAATTAAATATCCTCGATGCTTATGTCGATCATTTACTAAGTTACATTCATTCGCAGCAATTAAAACCATTAAAACTAGTCGTTGATGCAGGTAATGGTGCTGCAGGGCATGTAATTGATGCCATCGAAGCGCGCTTTAACATGGCAAATATTCCCGTTAGTTTTATTAAGATTCATCATGAGGCGGATGGGGATTTTCCTAATGGTATACCGAATCCATTATTAATGGAAAATCGTCAAGCAACTGCCGCGGCGGTAAAAGCGCACCAGGCAGATATGGGTATTGCCTGGGATGGAGATTTTGATCGTTGTTTCTTGTTTGATGAGCAGGGTGAATTTATTGAAGGATACTATCTGGTTGGTTTATTAGCAGAGGCTTTTCTCAAAAAAAATCCTGGTGGCAAAATAATTCATGATCCACGGCTAACCTGGAACACCATTGATATTGCTCAGCGAGCTAATGGCCATGCAATTCAATGCAAAACCGGGCATGCCTTTATTAAAGAACGTATGCGCAGTGAAAATGCGGTATACGGTGGGGAAATGAGTGGGCATCATTACTTTCGTGATTTTGCTTACTGTGACAGCGGAATGATTCCTTGGTTATTAGTGATTGAGTTAGTGAGTCAAACTGGCAAGTCGTTAAAAAGTCTCATTGATGAATGTGTTCATGCCTTTCCTTGCAGTGGTGAAATCAACTATGAAGTTGCTGATGCTAAGCGAGTGATGGAGCGTGTAGAAGCTCATTTTTCTGCATTACAGCCTAAAATAGACCGGACCGATGGTATTAGCCTAGAGTTTGAACACATGCGGCTAAACCTGCGCTCTTCTAATACAGAGCCTCTATTGCGATTAAATGTTGAAACACGAGGAAATTTACCTTTAGTGAAGGAAATCGTAGGAATAGTTGAGGCACTTATATTGAAGTAAATGTCTATTGAGTGTCCTGTTATTATGGTTCATTTTATGTTAATTTACGCCCTTTATCACGTTTAAATTAGGATTTCCCAAATGCTTAAGGTAATGACCATAGTGGGCACCAGGCCTGAATTAATAAAGATGTCACGCGTCATTGCTGAATTTGATAAACATACCAACCATATTTTAGTGCATACAGGTCAGAACTTTGATTATGAGCTTAATCAAATCTTCTTTGATGATTTGGAAATCCGTAAGCCTGATTATTTTTTAGAAGCAGTTGGAGATACAGCCGCTCAAGCCATTGCGCGTATTATTGAAAAAGCTGATGAAGTCTTGGAAAAAGAAAAGCCTGACGCGCTTCTACTTTATGGGGATACTAATTCTTGCCTCGCGGTTCTTTCTGCAAAACGTCGTAAAATCCCAGTATTTCATATGGAAGCAGGTAACCGTTGTTTTGATCAGCGTGTTCCTGAGGAATTAAACCGTAAGGTACTTGACCATTTAAGTGACATCAATTTAGTGTTGTCAGAGCATGCACGGCGTTATTTAATTAGTGAAGGCATACCTGCAGAAAGAATCATTAAAACAGGCTCACATATGCAAGAGGTTCTTGAGCATTTTATGCCCAAGATTTTATCATCAGACATCTTGTCACAACTTGATTTACAACCTCAGCAGTATTTCTTAGTTAGCAATCATCGGGAAGAAAATGTAGACGTTCCCGAAAACCTGCAGGATCTATTAGATACATTACAGTCTTTGGCACAAACCTATAATATGCCGGTAGTGGTTTCTACTCATCCTCGAACAAGAAAGAGATTAGAGAGTCTTAATGTTACTGGATTGGATTCACGCATTCACTTCTTAAAGCCATTTGGTTTTCTAGACTACATTAAACTGCAAATGGAAGCATTTTGTGTCGTATCAGACAGTGGCACGATTACCGAAGAAGCCTCTTTGCTAAATCTTCCTGCAGTTACTATTAGGAATACGCATGAACGTCCAGAAGGCATGGATGATGCGACTTTGGTCATGTGTGGACTCAAATCAGCTAGTGTTTTGGATGCTGTACGTATAGTCACCTCACAACATAATCAAAGCTCACGCACCTTTAAAGTTGTTTCAGATTATGAAGGTGGTTGTGTTTCGAAAAAAATGGTTCGAATTGTATCCAGTTATGTTGATTATATTAATCGCGTTATATGGTCAAAATAGAATAATTTCAGGATGAATAGAGAATGATGAGTAAAAATATAGAAATACATCCTCGCGCGCTCTATTTCTCCTGTGCTGATGGTATAAGAGGATTGGCATGTTTTATCGTGTTGATAACCCATGCGATTACGATGTTTTTCATCAACACATCACCCTATCTTGCGGGTAGTGGAAAAATTGGCTGCTGGTTGTTTTTTGTGTTGAGCGCTTTTCTGCTGACCACAAAATTCAAAACATCAGGCTTTGGTTCTTCTCAACTGATACACTATGGGATAAGCCGCTTTTTAAGAATCATACCACTTTATTTTTTAGCTCTTATTGTTTATAAATTTTTAGGTACAACAGGTATTAGTTCATGGACGAATGTTGAAGATGCTTTATTGCTAAAACAAGGTTTTTCACATTTATGGACTATTCCAGTCGAGTTTAAATTTTATTTTTATTTGCCTCTAATTGCATTTATCTTGATTCAAGCTGCCAAGATTAATCCTTTATTCTCTACACTTGTTTTTGTGAGCTTCGTTTTAATCGAGCAATTTTATTGGCCTTATTGGCTTACCTCGATTAATTCCATTGAAGTAAATTACTATTTAACCCCTTTTACTACAGGAGTTTTTTTTGCTGCAATCTATGAGCAATTAAAGCCATATGCCACATCAAAAAATGCAACCTTAATAGGATTTGTAACAATGATAGTGTGCCTTGTTTCCTTACCAATTTCTAAACTCTATTTTTTCAAAATTCCTCTTGATCTTAGCTTGGCAAATCAATTTATCTATTTTGGTTTGGCATGGGCTTTATTTATTGTTTTTACTCTGGAGGGCAAGGGGTTGTATGGGCGGATTCTCTGTACTTCTTTTTTTCGAATTATAGGTAAATGGAGCTATTCTATTTATCTTTTTCATTGGCTTGTATATATGAAATACATCCAATATTGGCCCAACAGCATTCTTGCCATGTGTATAGGCTTGATATCTGCCATTTTAGCCGGTGGGATCGTTTTTTATTTAGTAGAGAGGCCTCTGGAGAGCTTGAGGCAATACAGTAAAACCAATCCTTACTTGAATAAAGGTTGGCGTTTATTTTATTTGAGAATGCGGACATGGCGACGTTTATCATTTACCATAAAGTAAAAGTTTATTAAACTCTGCCGCAATTTTTATTAATTTAATATTTTTGTAAAAAAATAATATAGGTAACAATATGAAATATATTCTTATTGCACTTTCGTCTTTTATTTGGATTTCTAATGCTTACGCTTATTTAGACCCAGGTACAGGTAGTTTAATTATTCAGTCCACTATTGCAGCGATTACTGGTGGGCTTTTTATATTAAAAACGTATTGGCATAAATTAAAGGCAAAATTGTTTTCCAGGAGTGAAAAAATAAAAGATGATAATGACAGCCAACAAGCCTAATCAGTTTCTCAATACAGTAGAGGGGCATCGCTCTTCTTTCCGTGATCCTTGTGGGCAAATCTATACGTTGAATGGGGAAATATATCGCCAAATTACGGAAGCCGGTTCCCCCGATTATCAGCATCTTATGGCCTCTGGATTATATAAGGAATTACAGTCTAAAGGTTATTTAATACCTCACCAGGAGGTCGCTCTTGAATTTGCATTCAATAAACAAGCTCAAATAATTTTAAAGCCGGAAGAAATAGAAACAATATCTTATTGTTATGAATGGTCCTTTTCCCAGTTTAAAGATGCTGCGCTATTGACTCTGGAAATTGCAAAGTGTGCAATTGAATATGGAATGATTTTAAAAGACGCAAGTGCCTATAATGTTCAATTCCATCATGGCAAGCCTATTTTTATTGATACTTCTTCTTTTGCTCTCTATAGAGAAGGGGAGCCGTGGGTTGCTTATAACCAGTTTTGCCGGCATTTCTTAGCGCCATTACTATTAATGGCGAAAGTAGATATTCGTCTGGGTAAGCTCTCTCAGCAATATATTGATGGTATACCACTTGATCTAGCAAGTAAGTTATTACCGTTTAAAAGTAAGTTTTCATTTTCTATTTTTGCTCATATTCATGCGCATGCAAAAATTCAGCAAAAATATAGTGATGTTGCAAATATGAAAGCCAAGCGCAGCCACAAAATTTCTAAAATAAATTTACTTGGCTTAATTGATAATCTCAGTTCCTTAATTAAAAAAACAACTTGGTCACCAATTAAAACCGAATGGGGCGATTACTATAATCAAACTAATTATTCGGATGCAGCAACCAAACACAAGGCGGAGACAGTTAAAGAGTTATTTCTTCTTTCAAACGCACGTTCTGCTTGGGATTTGGGGGGGAATAATGGTTATTACAGTCGGATTATTGCCGATGCAGGAGCAAACGTTGTTTGCTTTGATATAGATCCAATGGCAGTAGAGACGAACTATCAAAAAATAAAAAAAGATAAGGACCAATCCATTCTGCCGCTGTTACAGGATTTAACTAATCCAAGTTCAAGCCTGGGCTGGCAACAAATGGAGAGGGATGGATTACTTGAACGAGGCGGGAAAGTAAATTTAATTATGGCCCTGGCGTTAATTCATCATTTAGCTATTTCCAATAATGTTCCTCTTGAGCATATTGCTGAATATTTCTCACGATTAGGCGATTATTTGTTGATAGAGTTCGTACCTAAAGACGACTCACAAGTTCAACGTCTTTTAGCAAGCAGGGAGGATATTTTCCCGAATTACCATTTAGAGTCGTTCAGAAAAACTTTTTCTAATTATTATACCATATTAGAGGAGCGAACTATTCAAGATACTTCACGGACACTTTTTTTGATGAAGAGAATAGGCTAATAGAATGTTGAAAAAATTAAATGAAAACTGGCGTTATCTTTTGGTAATTCCTTTGTTTTTCACGGCGTTATGTACTGCATACATCAAACATAACGGAATAAGTATAACGAGTCCGGAGGCATTATATTCTTATTTGTTATTGCTTCTATTTGCTTTAATTCCTTCAGCTGTTATGGTTTTTAGTGGAACTGCATTACGATTGCTTATTCTTTCCGGAGTACTTTTTCTTTTTCTATTAAGCCAGCTGAAAGCAGTACCCGTTTTGCCCTTTGGGTTAAAGTACCGTTATAGTGCGCCCCTTATGGTTATGGGGCTCATGGCCATCTTATATTGTATCCGTGAACAACTCGACAAGTTACTTCTTATAATCTTCACAGTATTTTGGGTTGGCGCTTTTTTTACAGCGAAAACCCCACCTTTTTCCACGACACAATTTCAATCAATCCAAGGGAACTCTCAATTACCTCCATATATTGAAATCGTCCTGGATGAGCAAATCGGGATTACTGGAGGCGCAGTTTTAGAAGGAAAAAAAACGGATTATTTTTCTAGAGAGTTAATTAACGATTATGTGAAAAAAGATTTCACAGTATATGGCCAGGCTTATAGCCGAGATTTCCAAACTCTATCCTCTTTCGCCAGTTTTCTTAACTTTAAACCATTAGATAAACTTGACGATTATTTGCTCCAGGAAAAGGGGATGAATTTAATTACTAAGAATAAACTTTTTGAGTTATTAAGTAAGCAAGGGTATGCAATCAATGTAATGCAGAGCACATATGTTGATCTGTGCACCTATAGAAAAAATGCGAATATAAAAAAATGTAATACTTACAACTATGCCACACCTATTTCTTCGCCAGTAGAGAATGTCAAAGCAAAATCAATTGCTATGATTCATGATATTTTTTCTACAGTCCCATTGTTGGATAAATTAAGCAATAAGATATTATCTATTTTGTTTCCAGGAAATAAAAAGCAGACTATAGTTGAAGCATCAACAGCAACGTACAAAATTTTTCCCGAAATTCTTAAATTAGCCAAAGACGTTGAAACGGGTAATGCTTATTTTATTCATTTATTAATGCCACATTATCCTTATGTATTTAATGCTCATTGCGAATACATAGGTGATCGGGGGAAAACAGCTGCTACTTACATAGACCAAATTAAATGTACCCATAAAATGATGGGGCAGTTTCTTGACGTTTTGGCAAGTAATCCTGCAACTAAAAACAGTACGATTATAATTCATGGTGATCATGGTTTCCGTACTCCAAAACCAAGTGCAAGAAAAAGTTATTCATTCACTCCAGTAAATGTAACTAAGACATATAATACTTTTTTTGCTGTAAAAAGTCCGCTGTATAAGCCTGGCTATAATGCGACACAATTACCCCTGGATTTTTTATTAAAAAATATTCTAACCCAACATGAGCCTGTTTTTTATAACTCTGAAAAACAGTTTGTTTATTTACGTAGTGACAAACGTACTGATAAACCATTTGATCGGGGGATTTTCCAGATGTCAAAAGCTATTGGCAGCAAAGAAACGGATGTTTCACTAATCAACTAACATTTATAGAAAATATAGTGGTAAGAATCCGGGTTGCTTCTTATAATAGCCTAAAATTAAACCTGCCGTTGATAAGCAATCAATGAAACTTGTTTGCAAATGGCAGGTTGTTGAAAACCCAACGCTTGGAACATTACCAGTTCAATGAAAATTCATAATAAGTTATTAAAGACATCATTTTTTTCCGGGCTATCAACACTTGTTAAAATTCTAACAGGTATAGTGAGCCTAAAAATAATAGCAATGCACACAGGCCCTGAGGGAGTAGCGATATTAGGGCAATTTATGGCATTGGCCAATATCTTTGCTACCATCGCGGGCGGGGGTATTGCTTTGGGTGTTATTAAGTACGTTGCAGAATATGCCAATACACAAGAATTAAGAAATTTTTTACCAACGGCAACTCTCTATACCTTGTTTTTCTCTCTTACAACGATGTTGCTCGGCATAATTTATAGCCAAAAATTGTCGGAATGGATTTTAGGCTCAGCTGAATTTGCTTATTTGATGCGTTGGATGGCCATCGCTCAATTATTTATTGCCATGCATTTATTACTGTGTTCTATTTTAAATGGCTTTGGCCAGATACGATTGCTTATAACGGTTACTATTATAAGCAGCGTACTTAGTTTTATCATCGTGTGTAGTGTTGCGCTTTTATATCCGTTAAAAAGTATTTTACTCGCGTTTGTAGTAGCCCAAGCATTAGCTATTTGTATTTCATTATTATTTGTCTATGGTAAGGATTGGTTTCGTCTCCTATTTTCTTTTAAAATTGAGAAAAAGTATCTTCATAATTTACTGCGTTATTCATTTATGAGTAGCGTAAGTACCTTAACCGTGCCTCTTGCACAAATCATCGTTCGTAATGACTTAAATACGTTGTTTGGGTGGGAAAATGTAGGTTATTGGCAAGCAGTTATACGTTTA
Organism: Legionella lytica; assembly: GCF_023921225.1. NCBI lineage: Bacteria > Pseudomonadati > Pseudomonadota > Gammaproteobacteria > Legionellales > Legionellaceae > Legionella > Legionella lytica. The sequence goes on along the minus strand of NZ_CP071527.1, from coordinate 2,884,886 downwards.
TCCGATGCTTATTTATTGTTTGTTACTGCAGCCTTAACTACGTATTATTTGCCTCGGTTATCCGAGTTGCGGGCCCCTGCTGCATTAAAGGAAGAGATCACGAGTACTTTTAAAACTCTTATGCCCCTTATCGCCCTCATGCTTATATGCATTTACCTTTTTCGAGGGATTATTATTAATCTTCTCTACAGTAAAACGTTTACTCCTGCAACGGAATTGTTTTCTTATCAGCTTCTCGGTGATTTTTTTCGCGTTGCTAGTTGGTTATTTACCTATTTACTTTTAGCAAAAGCGTGGACGAAAACATATGTTATTACGGAAATTATTTTAAGTGCAGTGTTTGTTTGTTTGAGTTATTCATTTTCCAGGAGCTATGGATTAATTGGGGTAACTTATGCTTTTGTATTAACCTATTTTATTTATTGGCTACTCATGACCCTTGTTGCAATTTTTTATTTTAAGCTCGAAAGTAAAAATTATAAATTAGCAATAATTAATTAAATCTGCTGAATATAGGTTGGGCCCATGGCCCAACACAAAGTTTCGGTGTAGTTTGAGGTTTTAATAGCCCCCAGCCGGATAGCTTAGTACAATTCAGTGGGAGTATTATCTAGAGCATTTTGAATAAAATCTAATTTTAGAAGCATATCTTTTATCTCAGGTATACTCAGTTGCTGAGTATTATGCGAGGTATAATCTTCAAAATCGGAAATATGTTCCTCACCTTCGACAAAATATTTATTATAATTTAGGTCACGGTTATCCGCCTGAATGCGATAATATCTTCCCATATCTTCGGCTTTAGCCATTTCTTCTCGAGAAATTAAGGACTCATACAGTTTCTCTCCGTGGCGGGTACCAATAACCTTAACCTCATTGTCGCTTTTAAAGAGTTCAATTAATGCTTGTGTTAAATCAGCAATGGTTGAAGCTGGCGCTTTTTGAACAAAAATATCGCCTTGATTTGCGTGATCAAAAGCATGTAATACCAAATCAACAGAATCTTCTAATGACATTAAAAAGCGAGTCATTTTAGGGTCGGTTATCGTTAATGCTTTTTGGGCTTTTATTTGGTCCACAAACAGAGGAATAACTGAGCCTCTTGACGCCATCACGTTTCCATAACGGGTTGCGCAAATAATAGGGCCCTTATTGGTAACTACACGGGATTTAGCGACCACAATCTTTTCCGCCATCGCTTTGGAAATACCCATCGCATTAATAGGGTAAACCGCTTTGTCTGTACTTAATACCACTATTTTTTGTACACCTGCAGCAATACCTGCGGATAAAACATTATCTGTTCCAAGAACGTTGGTACGGACTGCTTCCATAGGATAAAACTCACAGGACGGAACTTGTTTTAAGGCTGCTGCATGAAAAACATAATCCACACCAGTCATCGCTTCCGCGATTGCTGAATAATCACGAACATCGCCAATATAAAACTTTACTTTCTCATTTTTTAGCTGATTACGCATGTCTTCTTGCTTTTTTTCATCACGGCTAAAAATGCGTATTTCACGTATGTTTGATTTTAAAAAACGTTTTAAAACGGCATGCCCGAAGGAGCCAGTTCCACCAGTAATCAGAAGGGTCTTATCGTTGAACATTCTAAATTAACTCCATATCAAATTCTTTGATTCATACATTAAGGTAATCAATTCTGGCCAAGCCGGAGCAACATAACCGGTTGCCGCTTTAAATCGTTCGCCATTCAGAGAGCGATTAATTTTAACTTCTTCATCCGCTACAATAGTTATTTCTTTCTTATATATTTCAGCGATCAATGAAATCAATTCATATTTATTAATTGGATTTGCAACAACATGATAAAGACCACGAAGCTCAGGTTTAGGAATAACATAATCACGCATTACCCGTGCCAATTCAAAAGTTGGCAAGCCCGAGAAAATAGCGTTTACATAGCCTTTGGTAGTATTTTTTTGTGACAGAAACCATTCAACCAAAGCTGTTTTACTATTGAGTTCATGACCTATTATTGAGGTACGGATGGTAATCGCGTGAGAAAACTCGGTAAGTTCGCCAATAAATTTTGATTTACCATATAAGTCCTCTGCATCCGACTTATCATTTTCAGTATAAAAACCTTTCTCCCCTGAAAACACACAATCGGTACTAACATGAATCAAGCGAGCTCCAGATAGACCGCACAAGTGGGCGAGTCTATGTGGGAACATGGCATTGATGGGTAACGCAGATAAAGGGTCTTTCGCGTTTGATAGTTGCTTAATCAAACCAATACAGTTGATAACAACATCAGGTTTAATCTGGGCAAATACTTTGCATAACATATCAAAATCAAGTACATCGATATCAGAGATTAAATTAGAATGGCAAGAATCTGGGAAATACTTAAGGTTTTCCCTGCTTCTTAAAGTGCCCCAAACTGTAAAATTACTCTGTTGCTGGTTAAAAGTATGAAACACTGCACTCCCCAGCATACCGGTTACACCTAAAACCAGAATTTTCAAATTAGATTACCTCGATTTAATTTTATTATTAAGAATTTCAATGAGTCGATGACTTTGTTTGGTCATTTCAAAATGTTCAAGAAAGTATGCTCTCCCTGCTATTCCCAATTTTTCACGCTCTGCAGCAGACATATGATATAATTTTTCTATGTTCTTCGCTAGCGCAGAGGCATCTTCTGCTGAAGATACTAATCCTGCTTGCGCATTTTCAACAACTACCGCTCCTTCACCGTCTAATGCAGCTAAAATAGGACGACCTGCTGCCAAATAAGCTTGGACCTTACTTGGAATTGTGTAAGAAAAGATTTCATCTTTTTTTAAGGTTACCAAAAGAGCTGTTGCTCGAGCATAAATAACGGGCATAAGAGTTGCGGGGAAGCGGCCAGGAAGTGATATATTTGTAATTTCTCTTTGGGCTATTTGTTGATGCAACCAGTCATACATACTTCCATTACCAATCAAAATAATTTTACATTGTGGTAAATGCGCTATTTCTTCAGCGGCATTAAGAATAGTTTCTAGCGCTTGAGCCGTGCCTAAATTTCCTGCAAAAACAACGCAAGTATTAGATTCTAACTCGGATAATAAATCAGCCGGTATATCGTTAGCAGAGACAGACTCCGTTTTTGGTGATTCTAAAAATAAATTAGGATAGTAGAGAACCTTTTCTAGGGGCGTGTATTTTTTCATCACCGCAGGGAATTTTTTTGATTGCACTAATAAAGTATCTGATGCAGCATAAATTTTTTTTACCATATATCCGATGAGACTTAATAAATGCTTATTTTGAATAAAGCCCGTTGCTTGCACGCTTTCAGGCCAGAGATCCTGAACCCACACGGCAAGATGGGCTCGTAAACGCCATTTTAAATAGATGGCAGGAATCACAGAGGTAATTGGAGAGGGTACAAACACAAAAATAGCATCAAATTTCTTTTTCCTTACAAAGCGAGGAAAATAGATGAGGCCACTCAATATAAAAGAAAGATAGTTTAACAATAGTTTCTTACCCCCTTTACCTCTGGGTAAAAGCGGAGCTCGATGAACTGGAATCCCAGAAAATAACTCTGTGGTACAGCCTGAAGCGGAATATCCTTCAAAAATAGTACCTTCAGGGTAATTAGGCTTCCCAGTAACAACCTCTATTTGATGCCCTTGGGCTGCAAGACATTGCACTAAGTCATTAATAATGAATGTTTCTGGCCAAAAATATTGTGAGACAACTAAAATTTTCACTTCTTTCTTTGATTGGGTTAAATTTATTTCATCTACAATTCCGTACCGTATGAGGAAATAAATTTTTTATTTGCGGTGCTTGATGGTAAAGGATTTTAAGGACAATCACAACTTAAAACATTCGACCTTTCATTTTATTTGAATTCGACTATTTTGACGATTTGAAAATTAAACGATTAAAAAATAAGAATTTTCCAATTAAATATATAGATGCGGAAAAATAGTTCAGATGACTCTGAAATATTGTTTATTTCTTGATTTTCAAATATGACCAGTTGTTATAAACTCTTGGCAATATTCCTTGGGCATAATGAAGAGCAATTAAATTAAGCCCTTATTCGTTTGAAGGTTAACTTTAATGTTAAAGGCAAATCGTTTCGTTGTGCTTGATAGCTTCAGAGGCTTATGTGCTTTGTCAGTAGCGCTTTTTCATCTACACGTTCCTTACAGCGCCACGGAGCTTAACTTTTTTAGAAACTCCCATTTATTTGTCGAATTTTTCTTTGTTTTAAGCGGATTTGTTTTATTTCATACGTATAGAAACTCTCTTGCCAATTATCATGATTTTAATCCGTTTATCGTCAAAAGAATCTTTCGTCTTTACCCGCTACACTTTTTTATGCTTGCCATCTTTATCCTCTTTGAATGTGGTAAGTGGCTAGCAGAAATGAAAGGGCTTAATTTCAATGGCTCGGCTTTTTCTGGCAGAAACTCATTAAAAGAAATTATTCCCAATCTTTTCCTATTACAATCCTGGCTTAATTCAGCTGACCCATTGTCATTTAATGGCCCTGCATGGAGCATTAGTGCGGAACTGTATGTTTATATGCTTTTTGCCGTGATATTAATCTTGAACCGTAAAGTGAGCTTCTATCTTTTCGCCATTATTTCTGGATGTGCATTTTTTTCATTAGTGATGGGGTTAGATGTCCTTAATAACAACATATTACGGGTTTTTTCCTGCTTTTTTGCGGGCATACTTGCGTACTCTATTTACCAAAGAACATTAAATGTTTCTTTATCAAAACAGTTCATGACCATACTGGAAGCTTTAAGTCTTTTCATGATTTTCATGATTTTAAATTGGAACATAAAATATCAAGGAGTAATTGCCAGCATTTGGTTTTGTGTAGTCATTATCATCTTTTCTAGAGAGGGTGGTTTTTTCTCTTCATTCTTAAAACATCCGTTTTTTATAAGATTAGGAAAACTATCTTATTCGATTTATATGATTCACTTCGCAATGATCTTTCTTGTAATAAGTTGTGCAATAATTTTCTCAAAATTAAGCCATCATGATTTCGCTCCTATGTTAAACGAACCTCAAACTGGCGAACTTATTCGATACATTACGACGCATTCTGTTTTGGGAAACAATGTCTTGGTATTCACTATCTTGGTTATGATAATTACTCTGGCACATTTTTCTTGGAAATACATTGAAAAACCGGGAATGGTTTGGGGTGAGCGATTTTTGCTTAGATTTAAAAAGGATGTGGTCCGTAACAACTCAGTAACGGATCCATCTGTTTAATCAAAATAATGTGCCAACTTAAGTTGGCATCATTACCTGAACAAGCACACATTATTTTTCATGCAATAATGTGAAAAAATCGCTCCAACTAGTCTCATAATTTGGGGAATAAGGCTTGATATTGGTATAAGAAAAAGATTTTTCTATCGCATTCATCCATTGTTGCGGAGCGTTTCGTGGGGCAAATAGAGCGCCTGGGTAACTGGAAATTACTTCTCTTGCATAGTCTTCATCAATAGCCACTAACGGTTTTCCAAACATAGCCGCTTCTACCAAGGGTAAGCCAAAGCTCTCAATATAACTAGGGAAAACTACTGTACTACATGATTTATAATACATTAACACGTGTTCATAGCTTAATGCCCCTAAAAAGAGGACATTGTTTTGGAGCTCCAATTTCTTAATTAGCTCAGCTAAACTTTTATTTTCTTCTTGATTAATGGTTAAATATAACCCAATTGACAGTGACGCATCTTTTTTCTTGATCTCATGTAAGGCATAAATGAGTTCTTCATGATTTTTAAACAAGGCACTAGTCGCGGGATAAAACAAAGTATATTGGAATGGAAGTTCTAGTGTCGTAATGTTGTTAATATCTCTTCTCAGAATATCAGGCTTTATTACGCAGACTTGCTCATCTTTTTGGTTAAAATAAGTGCATAGAGCTTTTTTCATCCATTGAGTTTGCACAACAAATTTCGTTTTTTTGTCTGCATGTAAAAAAATAAATAAAGGATAAACATATTTATAGAACGCAAGACGTCGTTCTTGGCGCTTAAAAAAGGACCATTTTTGCTGATGCAAAGATAAACCCTGATGTAAATATATAATTTTAGGTAGTGCTTTAGAACCTGCAAGAGAAGTATTTTGCAGAGAGAGTAACGCTTTAGCTTTTATATGGTGTTTTTTTAACCACTGCTTTAATCCCCAACTATCCCAAAAAATCCTTTTTATAATGGAATTTACTTCTTTCTTAATAAAATAAACATTCTTTTTTTCCAACGTGATATTTAAAGAGGGATGAATAAAAATATAATAAATCTCTTCCTCTCGAACATGTGTTAGAAACTGATGTAGAATTGATAGAGCACCACCTGAATGAAGAGCGGTAGCATTTACTATTGTAGCCTCTTTGAGCGGGTCATCTTTTTTCATAAGCTATACTTTATAGTTATCATATCGGATAAGATGATGATTTTTTTATAGAATATTTCATAATCCAATCATAACAAGGGCTAATTAAACATAAAGATAAAGAAACAAAAAGACATTCTAGTAAATTAATAAATCCTAAATAAGGGATATTTAAACCAGCAACGCACCAATAGCCTAATATCAATCCTTGTTGTGATAATAGGAATTTATTCCTCATCATTAAAAAAACCATTCGTTCGACATAACATAATAAAAAACAAATACCAAACATCCCCAAAAAAACCATGGCGTGGGAATTAGAGTAATTTAATATGGCAACGAGTCCGGGTAATGATGAAAACATTGTTTCTTTAGTATTCTGGTATTTATTGGGCTCTAAAATGGTATGTGTATAAACACCTACATCACCTGCTGAAGGTTTTTTTATGAGGCTTTCTTTAAAAAAGCTCCACCCTGTTTGTGGGAATGCGGTAGTCGCCATTACGGCTTCTAATCCTACCCATCGCCCTACAAAAAGTTTTGATAGCTGGGTAAATTTTTCCTCATTTGCGGTTGAGGCTGGTTGGATGGCCTGAGGTTTGTTTTTCAACGGCTGTTCAAGAGAACGTTCTTTTAAAGCGAGATGGGAAAAATGGTCAATTCGGATAACATTAACGAGAACAATAGATAATATTATAAACGTTAAATAAACTATAATTATATTTTTATTTCGCCCAAAAGAGAACCTTTTAAAAGAAAAGTCAAAATTGGATAATAGGATGATAATGTAAGGAAGAGTCCAAAAAATATAAATTGCTCGGCTTAAAATCGATAATGATGTGAAAAATGCCATGAAACAGATCCAGTAGCCGCGCTGTCTTTTTTGGGTTAGATTTTGTTCCCATCCTAGAAATGTGGCCATAGACAAAGGAATAGCAATAACCATCAGCCAAATCATTGCCGCATTTAGATGAAAAGGCAATATTATTTGGGGCCGTAAGCCCGTAGTGGAAATGTGATAAAAGATATTGATGGTATTCGTTGTTATTCCAACAAAAATAAGGACATACCAAGCGAAATCACTATGCTTAACATACCATTGAGGTACACTCAATTTTATCTTTTCCCGAGACACTTTTTTTGTACAGAAGAAAAATAATAGGTTGGCTAGCAAAACTCCACATGCGGCTAGACTCGATATTAGTAAAACCTGATCCCATGCGGCAGGAGTCACAAAGTGATGCGTCCAAAAACCCGTTGGTTCAACGAAATAGGCTCCTAAAATAAGATGAGCCATTAACTTTGTCCAAAATCCCAAAAACAACATAATCTGGGCATAAAACAAAACGTAGCTTTGAGAAAAGCAACATGCGGAGAGTAATACAGCTAACCATGTGATATCAAAAGTAAAGTAATAAAAAGATGAGCCTTGATAAGAACTCAATCCTGCTAGTGAGAAAAGAAATAAAAATAAAACTGAAGCAATCCCAAACTTAAGATTTAGTATTCTTATTTCCATTTATTACCTCGGGTAAATTTTTATATAAATCTTTTTTGTAAAGAAATTTAAAATAGTGCGATAAACATCTTGTTTAAAAATTTGGCTTGGATCAAGCCTGATGGTAGTTATTAAGTACTGTAATGCCTTTTTATAACGCCCAGACTCTAGATGAGTTCGCGCTGAAAATAGATAGGAGCGGCTTAATATCTTACCTTTTAAATCAAGTAATCTCTTATCGGTACTAGCCATAAGTTCTTTTTCCATTACAGTTACAAACTCGTCGGCTGTTTCATTACTTACTTTATTAGCTGATATCGCTTGAGAGTGCACCCGTGAATAACCCAATACCTGGGGTATATACTTAAATTTACCCAATTTTGCTAAAGATAGTTGGTAAGCATAATCAGGCATTAAACGATATTTACTGTTCCAGCCTCCAATTTTATCGAACGCGGTTCTTAAAAAAAATGCCCCTACGCCAATTCTACATTTGGCATGAATAACAAAATCATAATATTCATATTCAGGTGCTGTATATTTGCGAATAAACTCAGATTGACTGTTAATCACAAAATTATCAGGATAAGTTAATATAATATCGGGGTTTTCTTGAAAAGCTTTTACCGAGACGCTTACTGCATCTTTGGTTAAGATGTCATCCGCACTTAAATATCCAATGATATCTCCGCGACTTAACTTCCATCCTTTATTCAGGGTCGCAGCTTGCCCCATATTGGTGTGTGAGTCGTAATAAAACTTACCTTTATATTTTTCCAAAAATTCGCGTGTATTATCTGTTGAACCATCGTTTAAAACAATTAATTCAATATTTGGATAATCTTGAGACAAGACGCTTTCTATTGCTTCCTCCAAATAGGGCATACTATTGTATGCTGGGATTACAATAGAAACTAGGGGTTGTAAGTCATTAGACATCTTTTTCCTTTTATCTTTCTTTATGCAGAATATGAAGCATTTGGCTGCCTGCCATCATAATCTGCGGATGATACCGACGATCTGGTTTTTAAACAATTCATAGGTGAAAAAATAAACTAAAAAGTTATACTCATGCATGCCGCGGGCATGCAAGAAAATAATGTAGATGGTTTGCCGGCCAATCGCATTCAAAATGTCTTCGATTAAATACCTTCGCTGACATATAAGAAGAATACTGATCCGAACTGAAGTTATACCGAAATAATTTCTGAATCATCAACATGGCCTCATCAGAAATGTCAGAATACTTACCATAAGGCCAGGCAAAAAAAGAACATTCGCTTTGCAGCATATCTTCTATTTTTTCCTTACAGTCCTTAATTTGTCGCTCTAAGAACGCGGGGTTATTGCTTACTAAGCGTTCATGATCTAAGCCATGAGCTCCAATAATAAAGCCTCGATTGTGTAATTCTTTTACCATCGCCTCATTCATTGGCTTCCTAAAAGAAAGATGAGGTGCCTTCTCTTTAAGAAATTTATGGATATATTCGTCATCGCCATAAGTAAAATTAGGATTAATAAAAAAGGCGGCATTGACGTTGAACCGCTCTAAAGCAGGGGCAATTTCATGATAACAGTCATCAAAACCATCATCGAAGGTAAATGCTACAGCTGGGCGGGTTAAGTGGGCTTTTTCTATAATTAGCTCACATGCTTGCTCTATATTTACAAAGTCAACATGAGCTGATAAACGCTGCAATAATTGATTAAATCTATCTTTACCTTGTTCTCTCTTGTCACCAATAATATGCCCATTTAAAATATGAACACAAGGGGAAATTTTTTTGAAGTTTCCCATGAGTGAGAGATAGCTATGTCGTAAAAGTGGTCTAAAAGGTATCATAATCTAAATACGTAAAGTTAAGCTTCCCTAAATCAAAATCAATACCGAAATTAAGATAACAATAAGCAAGGCTTTTTTTAGAGAACGCAAGTTTTCCTAAGTTAATGTTCGCTAAGTTATTTGGTGAACAATAAGTTCTGATCCTCATAACGCCCATTAATGCGCAAATTAATTTTAACCTACGCAGAGCCTTATTTATACCAGAAAATTCGCCATAATTATACAATGCCCCAATTCCAATATTATTATTTTCTACTTTTAAAACCATATAAACATCTTGATGCTGTAGAAGGATGCAATTATAACCAAGTTTATAATCAAAGAAGTCTTGGTCATGCATCACTCCCTCTTTTTGCTTTTGACAAGATAGAAGTGTTTCAGGCAATGTTTCATGAAAAACAAAAAACTTTTTTAGCAAATTCAATAGAGTTTTACTATGCCACGTTGATAAGTTAGGCCATTTTATTAAAAAATGGGCGTAGGGTAACGTAGGTACCAACAAATTAAGTGACAGCATATCATATGCATGCGTCCAACCTAATTTTCTGACTAAGCCAGGATAAGAGAATTGATTGGGGAAACCATATACGAATTGAATGCCTAAACTTTTTCCTAGCTCATAAGTCTGCTTGGCAAGTTCCACAAATAACCCCTTGTTCCGATGAGCCGGATGGGTCATTGTGTCACCTGATTGAGCCGCCATAACAATCGTTTCATTAAGTTTGACGCGAAGCGGAAAAATTCCATAATACGCGGCAACTTCATTTGTTTCATTATGATAAGCAATATAGCCAATATAAGAAGCACCGAAACTGTCAGTAGCATATTTCTTTCTAAACTGTTCAACATTTACATCAACATGGTAAATTACCTTTATCAAATGTACCACGTCCGCAAAATTTGATTCGTTGAGCCTACAATATCGATAATCGTTCATAATAATTCTAAAAGGAAATATAAAGATATAAAAATGCTTAAGGAGTGATCGAGCTTATATCATGTTATTCTTGCAAGTGTCGCGTAGATTACACCGGGACATTTAGGTTGTCTAGTAGGGTTTTCATTAACAATGTTCTATTCTTACGGCTAGATCTTATACTCTTCGCTGATGCCCCGCAGCGTGTCTGTGGGGCATCAGCGAAGATGTGCCATCTTAAGCAGATGGCAATGCTTCCGTGTTCTCGCAATACTCAGGCACCAAGTGCACCAATAACTTGCGTAATTCCCGGTCATTCAAGGTATGGCATGCTTGCTCAATCGCATCAAAAGCATGTATCAATTGTTGCCAATCCATAACACGATGTTTTGCTTGCAGAATTTTTTCATGCATTGTTGGGCGTAATTGTTCTGTTTCATGAAACAGTTCTTCATACAATTTTTCACCTGGACGCAGGCCAGTGTATTTGATTTGAATATCACGATGTGGTTCTTTCCCGGCGAGTCTTATTATTTGCTCTGCTAGATAGTTAATCTTAACTGGCTCCCCCATATCCAGCACAAAAACTTCCCCTCCATGACCATTAACCATGGCTTGCAATATGAGCTGGCATGCTTCAGGAATTGTCATGAAATAACGCGTAATATCAGGATGTGTTACCGTTAACGGTCCACCTTCTTTAAGCTGCTTTTTAAACAGCGGTACCACACTGCCTGCAGAGCCCAATACATTACCAAAGCGAACGGTAATAAATTGAGTTGCAAAATGACCATTTAGATTCTGACAATAAATCTCGGCTACCCGTTTGGTAGTGCCCATTATATTCGTCGGATTAACTGCTTTATCAGTTGAAATCAGAATAAATTTATTCACATTAAAATCCACACTGGCTTCAGCAATCGCTTGTGTACCTAGCACGTTATTCATGACGGCAATTCGCACTTGTTCTTCCAGCATAGGAACATGTTTATATGCCGCAGCATGAAACACAATTTGTGGCTTAACTTTTTCAAAAAGTTGATGAATCGCATGCTTATCAAGAACCGAAGTAAGGCTGATATGCAGCGGGAGATTTTCAAAAGTATGACGCAACTCATGTTCAATCTGATAGAGATTAAACTCAGAGTTATCAATAATAATTAATTTCTCTGGATTAAGTTTCGCAATTTGTCGACATAGCTCGGAGCCGATGGAGCCTCCTCCACCGGTTACCACCACTCTTTTTCCATAAACGGCGGTAGAAATTTCATTCCAGGCTAATTCAATTTGCGCACGCCCTAATAAGTCTTCTAATTTAATCTGTTCTAGCTCCGTAGGACTTGAGCCTTCAAGGATCTTCATCAGTGATGGTAATATTTTTACCGGATAAGCGGTTGCACTGCATTTTTTATAGATGTCTTGTAAATGCTCCTTGGGTAAAGATGGAATCGCAATTAATAGCTCATCAGCTGGATAGCTCTGTATGAACTTGGGAGATAATAATAAATCAGTGGACCCTATAATGGGGTAGTTTTGCATTAAGGTGCCATGTAGTAACGGGTTATCATCGAGTATGGCGACAATTTTGTAGGGGTTCAATCGAGTATCATTTTCGCGTAAGAATAAATTTGCGCCTGCTCCCGAACCAATTACAATCAAACCTGTTCCCGTTGCCCGGGTTTTGTGGGAGGATTGTAAATATTGGCGATAAAAATAACGGGTTGATAAAATAAGAATCAAGGTTAATTCTGGATAGAAAATAATTTCTGAACGCGAAATCAGCGCAAGCCTATTAAAGAGAAACTCCAGAAAGAAGAATAAAATTGAGCCCGTCAATACGGTATAAATACTTCTTTTTACATCTTTGGTTGAGGTATTTTTCCACACAACCGCATAAACACGAAAATATTTAATTGAAATAGCAAAGGCTATGGTAATGCTTAGCCATTGCGTTAGTGAAAATGTGTCCGGTTGTCCTGATATTAACGAGTGAACAATAAACCAACTAAATAGTGCCATGGCCAAATCATGTCCCATGACGAACCAGGCCCGTGAATTCCTAATCAAACTTTTCTTCATCTATGTCTCTCTTGACGCCTGAATTTTCACTAAGGGCTACTTGTTTTTTGAACAGCCCTAACATCGCTTAATTTATGAGGTACTTTACCATATTCTTAATAGTTCTTGCGATTTTTTTAGCACGGGTAATTCGTATTTTCGCGATGAAATCTGGGTTTTGGCGGGGATGGGTGAGTATTAAAAAGCTTAACGCGTTGATTTTAATTTAATTGTACGCTTACATTTAATTAGCCTTAAGTGTTTTGGGAAACAATATCCACGAATTATGGTGGCCGCGTTAGGTCGGGCCAGAGGCCCGACTTATGCTACAACCGGAAAAGCATGAGTGCAGTAACGTTCTTATGAAATGTAAGTCGAAGGAGGCTTTTACTTAACCCGCTAAAGTTACCCGCTGCGATAATTCCTCAACAAAAATCTGCGTAGTCGTTTTCTCATCTTTAGGCGCAAATAAACGATGTTGATTATATACTGAATTGGTTTTCGCTGAAGTAAGTATCCCATCTAAATCCTTGGCATCGGCACGACGTATTTCTTGTTGCAATGCTCTAAGCGCTATTTCTTTTTTCTCTGCCGTATCCGTACCAATCCATACGTTATTTAAATGTTTTTGTATGTGTTTTTCAATTAAGGAAACCGTATGCTCTGACCTCCAATTTTCAGATAAAGCCAGATTTAGCTCGGGTGGTGGGTTGTCTGCTACCGCTTCAACTGGTTGTGGTTTTTTCTCCTTATTTACTGGTATTAGCCAAGCTGCCATTGCATTCCATTTAGAGGCCAAAATATCCAGCGGGGTTGCCAACGTAAACAAGATTTTTGCAGGGATATCGAGTTCATGGCTGTGCCCACCTTGTTCGCCAAGTCGTTTTTGTAGCATGCGTTGTGTAAAGGCATTAATATCTTCAGTCTCTTGTTGTTTTGCGTTTTTTCCTGAATGCCCTCGGCCAATGAAATAGTGGGCATCTTCAAAACCTTCGCTAATAAAGGCAATTAATGCTGCCCAGATTTGTGGAATTCCCGGCATGCGATCGGCGGTTAAGGCAATACTCACTAAATGGCCCATAAACAGGGTGATGCGCAACGGAGTAATAGTTAGCATCTTGATGATGCTGAATGGATTCAATACTTTGAGCCAGTTTTTATTTTCCCATAGACCATTCCATGTTTTTTTTATGGAGTCATAGATGCTTGTTGATGAATTAACCTTTTCCGTATAGATGGATTTGTCTAATTCTTCGATTGATTCAGCCGTATTTTGAATATTAAAGCCCAGTGCTGAAAGTCCAGTAATCAACGGGTTTATTACTCCCATGACAAACTTGGGCATTTTTCCCATCCAGTCGAATAATGGGCGTGCATTGGTGGCGATAGTCCACCAGGTTCCTGCAGTACAGACCGTAAGAGCGATTGCTAAGCCTACGAGCAGTGTCGACATGGACGCCATAAACAGGTTGCGTGCAGAAAAGCCTTCTTGTTTAAAATGAGTGTGAACTCGGGTAAACCAATTCGTGATGGTGTCATTACTAATAAGATCGGTAACCGTATTATACGTCAACAAACCATAAGCAGCCCCAGCAATCACGGCCATAGGAACAATCATAAAAGGCCAGTAAGCAAAGGGAATAACGGCAATCCAGGGAATGGCACTAAACGCTTCCATGATAAGATAGGTACTTCCTAATCCCATAAATAGGGCAGAAAGCGAGCTAAAGGCGGCAACCATTTGGAAATTGCGACGTCGCTTATGGAAATCTGCTTGCCACGCTGCTTGATTATGTTGGCCTAACCAAATTCGTAATTGGTTTGTATCTTCCGAAATAGGCATGCTTTCTGAGTCGGAAAATAATTGTAAGGCAAATTGCTGCTCCATCTCTTTGAGTAATTTCTTAATATGTTTTTTCTCTGTCTTATTAGGTGCCTTTTTAAGTTTTAACTGTAAGGCCGCATAATTTACGAAAAAGGGGGGGCAATCTGGGTGGTTTATATTTTTAGGAAAGTGCTCTAGCAAAAACTCTCTCGCGAGCTGGTTTTGTAAATAGTTGTATTTAAAAATTTTACTGAGGGCACCTTTAATATTTTGTAAATAAATTTCTGCCTCATAGGCCACGGAGAGTACAAGTGTCGCGATCGCAAACGGCAAAACGGGAATAAGGGCAAACATTCCGCTAAAACTTAAAAGGCCAAGAATTAAGCTAGCACCTGTGGTGAGTAGGATAAGAGCAAGATTATAAGGGATTTTTTTTGTATTCATTGTTAACCATTTAACCTGTTAGCGATCGTGAATAGGACTTTATCTCAAATGAGAATGATTATCAATAGCGCAAAGGTTAAAAAAAATGCATAATAGCGGGTAATTGCGCGCAGAACCAGGATGAGCAAAGGTTTTTGTATGTGTATCTGTAGATTCAATAGATGAATTTAGGTAAAGTGAAACGGCATGATTTACCTCATGTAGTTTCTTTTGTTTTGAAACTCAACATTAATTAGGAGAGGATATGCGTTTTAATCAATGGATGGGCTTTATTGTTGCTGGTTCAATGTTAGCGGGCACCCAAGTTGCTGCTGCTAGTGTTCCTGTACATGAGCAATTGCAAGTATCTCAATGTCTTGCTGCAAAAATAACTACTGCATATGATGTTTTGGCAGAAAACAAACAATTTCGAATTATAGATGTTCCAAGTGCTGATGTTGAGTCACTCAGTCATTTGGCCGATAAGGAGCATTGTGGTCGTTTTGTGAATGTGAGTCAGCGCATAGCAGGTAATTCACTGGCTGCAAAACAGCTCGCGGCTAAAAATGTTTTGGCAAAAAACGCGTTGCATGCACCCATAAAAGAAAAAACCACGTATGAAATTAAGCATCAAGATGCAGTAAATGCTGCTTTGCAAAATGTGGTTGCCGATAATATTTGGCAAACTTTGGCTCATTTAACTTCATACCATAATCGTTCAGCCACCAAAGATACTGGTGTTGATGCGGCAAAATGGTTAAAAGCTAAATTTGAAGCAATGGCAACTGAATATGGGCGTACTGATGTAACAACCTATTTTGTTTCTACAGGCTACTATAAACAACCTTCTTTAGTGACCGTTATTGGTAAAGACATTAAAGCGCCAGGTATTGTTATTGGTGCTCATATGGATACGTTAGATGGTCGTATGCCAGGGGCTGGTGATGATGGTAGTGGTTCTTCAAGTATCATGGAAATGGCTCGCGTTCTGTTATCGTCTAATACTACGTTTAAACGTCCTATCTATATTATTTGGTACGCTGCTGAAGAGCGTGGCTTGGTTGGTTCTCAGCATGTGGTCGAGCATTTCCAAGATCATGCAATTCCAGTTAAAGCGGCGATTCAATTTGATATGACTGGTTATCGTGTTGATCCTAAAGATCCAACTATGTGGGTATTTACGGATTACACTGATAAAGGTCTCAGTAATTTTGTAGCGAAGTTAATTGATACCTATGTTAAGGTTCCTGTTGATTATTCTCGTTGTGGCTATGGTTGTAGTGATCATGCCTCATGGACAGAGATCGGTGTTCCAGCAGCATTCCCATGTGAATCAAACTTCGATGATCATAACCCTTACATTCATAGCTCTTCAGATACTATGGCACTTTTGAGCTTAGAGCATATGACCAATTTCAGTAAATTAGCAGTCGCTTTTGCTATTGAATTAGCATCTGAGTAATTTTCTTCTGGCCTCTTTGGTTAAGTCAAAGAGGCATCTTAATTGAAACCCTAAGTTTCTATCTTTTCTTTGATTTTTTAATAGCGTTGGAGTAGATAATGAGCAAGTTAGCAATTAAGGCAGGATTATTTTTCGCGATGCTTTGGGGCTTTTGGGGGAGTACTAACTTATTTGCTGCAACTCATAGGTTAACGCCACCTTGGGAATTATTACAAAACCAATTAAGCGCTGCTTTGGAGGCTGACCCATGCGTGCACGTGGAGTCCTTAACTGGCCAAGGGCTGGATATGGAAATTAACGTGATGGTCTGTGATGATAAGAAAGCATTAGCACTTGCCGCCTTTCTGAATAAGCGTCATGAGTTTGGTGATTATTTGGCGGTCACGGTGAATGTTTATGCACCGAATTTATTGCCAGTAAATGCGCTACTTCCTGATGATCTTGAAGCTAAGGCAAAACTGTTAAGCCGGGCTTTGGTGGGGAATAAATATTTTATAAAAACAGGAATGGGGACTGGTCCAATGGCTCAGCTTGTAGCCTATGCAATTTTTCAGCCCGTTGTCATTCAGTATTATTCTGATGATATTAGCGATTGGTATTCCAACACGAATGACGTTGCGGCAAAAGTCTTTAGCGACGTGTTTAACTTGCATCCTTTTGATGACACTGCAGTACAAATATTCCCTACGACTGCGCCTATATCGAAGAATATAAATAAATAGTGCCTCACATCAGATGTCGCCTGGTTCCGAGCAATCAGGTTACACACCTTTTCAATTTCTCATATTTAGCGCTTAACATCGCCATGTTAACTTCTGGATAGGGGATTTAGCAAGAGTTACACGCTTCCTGCGTGTAACATGCTCATTGTGTTGTGTTAACTTTTGGGAAATAGAATTACTTTTTTTGTCATCAAAAAAATAGTCATTTCTCCTTCCCCAATTTTTAGCGTACAGTGATAAGGGTCTCGAATGCAGGGGAAGTAGTTTGTTCCACAGTTTGTACCACATTAGTTTGATGGTGGTCTTCTTGTGCTGCAATCACCATCCCTTTTGCATGTTCTCCATGCTGAATGGCCTTATCTACTTCTCTTTCTAAAGCGGTATCTTCCTCGTTTAGTTCTTTTACTATGTGTATTTGGGCATCAAATGCTTTATCGATACCCACAAAAAGCATCTCATCTTCGTCATGAGCAGGCTCTGTGACAGGTGGTTCCGCTGGTTTCATTTGCTCCTCAAGTTCTGCGAATTCTGTTTCACTGAAATTTGCATGAAGAACCGCTTGTATTAGCTGGTTTTGAAAATTTGCCGCTTGCATCGCCTCGTGTTCCGGTAACTCTTCGATTGCAGTTGGTGTCGTAATGTTGGTTAATTTCTGGTTGTATATTATCTCTCGTGTTGGTTCCAGGCGCATTAATTCTGATTGATACTCTGCCAGACGTTGCTCATTAGCCCCGATTTTTACAATGCTTCCTAAAGCTGCCGTGAAGGCGAAACCTGCACTAACTGCACCTACGATGAAGTCTGTACCTATCAAGGTAATACCCAATGGAGCTAAGATTCCTGAGAGTACTAAAGCAAAACCGACTAATAGAACTAGAGCCGCTACTGTTGCAAAAACATTGCCGCTATTTCTGCGAAGGAATGATTGCTTCCCGGCGGTTTCTAATTCGGGTCTGTATAACCAGCTAGCTTTCCACGAATTCAGTTGTTGGATGTTCTTTTCTCGTTTTTCTGCTAAGGCAGTTTTAATCAGGCTGAATTTCTGTGCCGTTAGTTGCCATTGTTTCATCCTTACAACTTGTTTCTCCAACTTATGAACCATATGTCTACTATAAAGATGTGAACCTGTGTAATGTTGGGCGTGGAGCTTATTCGCATGAGCAATATTGAGTGTGCCATTCTTAGTGAATAGACCACAATCCTTTATTTGTTGACTTAGCATTTTAGATTTTAAAAAATCGAGAATAGCCTTTTCGGCATTATTCGCATTGACTAAGCTGTCCTCATTTAGAGCGAGAATTTCTGCTGACGAAATCAATAAAACTTCTCTGTCTTTAGGCTCTGCATTGGTATTGCGTATAAGACTTATAGTCCATAAATTAGGATCTCGAGTAGAGTAATTAATGCATATCCCACATGGAATACCTTCATCATCAAAATAGCCTAGACTAATATACCTATTATTGTTTTTATGAGAGTACTCAATGCGTTCTTCTATACGGTTAGGAGCTCCTTTGGCTGTTGGCTGTGTTTCAAAGCGAGGATCTACGTTTATATAAAGGCTTAGCATCAAGCTGAAGAATGAGCTAGTTAAATTGCCTTGATTATACGCCGCAGAAGTTGAAGGGGTCATCCAGGCTGCAACAAACTCTTCATAGGTTCTGTCATTTGTAGATAAAAATTTGTCACGTCCCAAGTCTTTGAGCAATGTCTCTGAGATAGCTGAACTCGCGGTTATGTAATTAGTTACAAAGGCTTCTTCTGATGTATAAAATGAAGACATTACAGGATAGAGTACTTTCAGCATATCTATGTAATTTCCTGTTAATTTTCTGACTTTGGGCATAATTTCACCACTTTTTTATCTGATTAATACGGACAATATAACATGAAAAGCTTAAATGTTCATTAAGTGGGCATTATGGAGGGTAGGTTGGTGCAGTATGACCAACTTTTCATAAATCTTTATTACTTAATTGCGGCAGTTTTCATTACTCTGCAGACCGCTCCAACAACCGCTTTAATTTTTCATACTTTGTGGTTAGCTTCGCAATTAATTTTTCTGGCTGATGTTGCTGTAATTGCCCCTCTAATTGACTGATTCCCTGTTTTTGTTTTTCTAGGCGTTGAGCTAAGTCCGGTGAGGGGCTGGTTTCATACTCTTGCGAGAGTTGCTTATAAAGCGCATGCTGTTCGCTTAGAAAGGTGGTGACGCCCTGGAGCTTTTTCACTCGGTAATCAATATCTTCTTTTAACTTTTGGAGGACTGTTTTAGCATGAGTTACACGCTTCCTGCGCGTAACATGCTCATTGTGTTGTATTAACTTTTTGGCGGCAGAAGCATTCTTTTTGTCATCAAAAAAAATAGCCATTTCTACCCCCTCCAATTTTTAGTGTACGCTGATAATGTTATTGTGTGTAGAAGAATCAGCTTGTTCCAAGGTTGGTGGCACATTGGTTTCTAGTGGACTAGATTGCTGCTCTTCTTCTTGAGCTACAATCTCTTGTGCATGCTCTTCCTGTTGAATAACCTTATCAACGGCTCTATTCAGAGCCTCATCCTTGCTAGCAATTTCTACGATTACCTGCGCTTGCGTGTTGAATGACACATCCACAATAAGTGATTGATCCTCAACAAGGGTTTCATCAACATCATTAAGTTGTTCTGTGACCGGTGGTTGAGTTTCTTTCTTCATTTGCTTATTAAGTTCATTGAACTCTTCTTCACTGAAATTGGCATGAAGAACCGCTTGCAGGATTTGAGTTTGCAAATTATCAGCTTGAAGCGCTTCTTCCTCGGGGAGCTGCTCCATTGCCAATGGGGTTGTTATGCTATTTAACCGCTCGTTATAAATTTTGTCCCGTGTTGGATTCATGTTGGTTAATTCAGATTGATAAGTTGCCAGACGTTGCTCATTAACCCCCATTTTTACAATGCTTCCCAAGGCTGCGGTGAAGGCCAAACCTGCGCCAACTGCACCTAAGATGAATTCTGCACCAATCAAGGCAATACCAAATGGAGCTAAGACTCCTGAGAGTACTAAAGCAAAACCGACTAAGGTAATCACTGCTGCTACTGTTGCAAAAACACTGCCGCTATTTCTGCGAAGGAAGGATTGTTTTCCAGCGGTGTCTAATTCGGGTTTGTATAACCAGCTAGCTTTCCATGAATCAAGTTTCTCGATATTTTCTTGTCGTTTTTCGCTTAGCGCGGTTTTAACTATTCGGAGTTTTTCCTCTGTGAGTTGCCATGCTTTTATCTCTTGCTCTTGTGCAACTAGTTTCTTAACTATGTCTGTACTATAAGGATATGAGCCTGCATTAAATTGCGCATCGAGCTTATTGGCGTTAGTAAGATTGAGTTTCCCATCTCTTGTAAATAGAGCACGAGACATGAGTTGTTGGCTGAGAGCCTTAGAGTTCATGAAAGTGATGATATCTTTTTGAGCTCTATTGGCATCGATTAATCCGTTTTCCTGCTGATCAAGCAGTTCTGCGGACGAAAGCAATAAAACCTCTCTGTCTTCCGGTTCTGCTGTAGTATTACGTATAATGGAGATAGACCATAAATTAGGGTCTAATGCAGAATAATCAATGGATATTCCACATGAAATTCCTTCATCATCAAAATAGCAAAGGCTAACATTTTTTCTATTATCCTTAAGATAGTATGCATTACGATCGTCGCGCTCAGGAAGGCCCTTCGCTGCCTTGTGTTCTGTAAAACGAGGATCTTGTAGGATATAGAATTGTAGCATCAGCATCCAGAATGCACCGGTTCCATTTCCTTGGTTATATGCAATGGAAGTAGAAGGGCTCATCCAGTGGGCTACATAGTCCTCAATGGTTCTGTCATTTGTAGAGAAAAATTGGTCACGACTCAAATCTTTGAGCAATTGGACTGAAAGCTCTGAACTGGGGCTTGTATATTCTTTAACAAACTCTTCTTCCGTGGGATACATTGCGCTCAATATTGGATAGGCTACTTTAAGCATATCTATGTAGTTGCCCGTTAATCTTCTCACTTTAGTCATAATCGTACTACTTTCATTTAATTTGGTTACTGTAAATATAACATAAAAAGCTTAACTGATTATTAAATGGGCACTAATAATGTAGTTGTATTGAGGGCTTCGGTTGATGCAGTGTATCACCAACCTACACGAGTCAATTATTTTTCATACCCTTCTGGTTTAGACTGATTTATTGGCGGGCAATGATATTCTGCGGAAATTTTATCATCATTATCAACCGCTTGCAGGATTACGGGAAATTGCCACAAGGTGTGAAGATGTTTTAAAACCGCAGGCGTTGTATCTCCTAAGGGAACGCGATTTTGTTGTGTGTACCTTAGGGTCAGCGAACGATCCCCTTGTAAATCAACGGAATACACTTGAATATCAGGCTCAAAGGTTCCTAGATTATATTGTCTGGACAAGGCTTCTCTAATTTTTTTATAGCCAGCATCATCATGGATGGCATTGACGTAGAGTTCAGGGCTGCGGTCATCATCAACAATATGAAATAGTTTTAAATCGCGAATTAATTTAGGCGATAAATATTGCGCAATAAAACTTTCATCTTTGTAGTTACGCATAGCGGTATCCAGGCTTTTTAGCCAGTCAGTATTTGCTAGATAGGGGAACCACGCTTTATCTTCATCAGTAGGATTTTCACAAATACGCTTGATGTCTTGCATCATATGGTATCCCAAAGTATAGGGGTTTATCCCGCTGTAATAAGGGCTGTTATAGGATGGTTGCATGATGACGTTTGTATGGCTTTGTAGCACTTCCAACATGAATTCATCAGTGACTAAGCCCTCATCATACAGGCCATGCAGCAGGGTGTAATGCCAAAAGCAGGCCCAGCCTTCATTCATAACTTTAGTTTGTCCTTGAGGATAAAAATATTGCGCCATTTTGCGAACAATGCGTACAATTTCACGTTGCCAGGGTTCAAGTAAAGGGGCATTTTTTTCGAAGAAATATAAAATATTTTCCTGCGGCTCACTGGGGAATCGTCTTTTCTTACTCTTTTCCACGGTTTGTTTACTTTGCGGAATGGTTCTCCATAATTCATTGATTTGCGATTGCATGTATATTTCGCGGTTCTGTTGGCGAATTTTTTCTTCTTGGATGGATAATGGTGCTGGGTGTTTGTAGCGGTCAACACCATAATTCATTACGGCGTGGCAAGCATCCAGAACCGATTCAACCTCATCAATGCCATAGCGCTCTTCACAATCGGCGATGTACTTTTTCGCAAAGACTAAATAGTCAATAATGGCGTCAGCAGAAGTCCACATTTTAAAAAGATAATTATTTTTAAAAAAGGAGTTGTGACCATAACAGGCATGTGCAATCACTAAGGCTTGCATGGCAATAGTATTTTCTTCCATTAAATAAGAAATACAGGGATTTGAATTAATGACCATTTCATAGGCCAAGCCCATTTGTCCACGCTTATAACTTTTTTCTACACCAACGAAGTGTTTGCCAAAAGACCAATGGTTGTATCCTATAGGCATGCCTACAGAGGAGTAGGCATCCATCATTTGTTCTGCAGTAATAACTTCAATTTGATTCGGATAAGTATCCAGGCCAAAATCTTTAGCGATACGTGCAATTTCACGATCATAATCCTGGATTAATTCAAAGGTCCACTCAGCACCGGTGGATATAGGCTTTTTCTTGCTCATGCCGTTTTCCTTTTAAATAATTCATGAAATACTGGATAAATATCTGCAACAGTATCTATGTTTTCCATCGCAAAATTAGGGTACTGCTCTTTAACCAACTGATAGACTTCCCATAAACTTTGATGATGGCGTGGCATAATTTCAATGTACGCAAAATACTGCAATAAAGGCATGATTTTTTCTTGGAGCAATTCTTGGCAATAAGGTGAATCAGCATTCCAGTTATCACCATCAGAGGCTTGAGCCACATAAATGTTCCAGGCCTCTGGGGGATAGCGTACTTCAATGATGTTATTCAGTAATTCCAGCGCGCTTGAAACCACCGTGCCCCCTGTTTCCCGTGAATAGAAAAACTCTTCCTCGTTG
Organism: Legionella lytica; assembly: GCF_023921225.1. Taxonomy (NCBI): domain Bacteria; kingdom Pseudomonadati; phylum Pseudomonadota; class Gammaproteobacteria; order Legionellales; family Legionellaceae; genus Legionella; species Legionella lytica. The sequence goes on along the minus strand of NZ_CP071527.1, from coordinate 2,861,673 downwards.
ACTTCTTTTGCGGAGGTATGATGGCGGATAAAGACCAATTCGATTTTTTCATAATTTTTGGTGAGAAACATATACAACAAAATGAAAAACCGTTTGGCTATATCTTTCTTTGCCTCATCCATAGAGCCTGATACGTCCATAACGCAGAACATGACGGCCTGCGTGGAAGGAGAGGGAACCCGAAGGCGGTAGTTGTAGCGTAGATCAATCGTGTCAATAAATGGCACGGCCTGTATTTTCTTTTTTAAATGTTCAATTTCAAGCTTTAATTCTTTAATAGCCATCGTATCGGGAACGGGTTCCTCGAGTAATAGCTCTAAGCGCGTTTCTGCAGCTTTTAATTGGCGTTTATAAGGAGACGCCAGGGCGATACGCCGGCTGGTAGCCTGCTTCATGGAGCGCAATACATTGATATTATTTGGAATTCCGCTAGTGGTCACTCCGGCTCGAATGGTTTTGAATGTGCTGATACGAGCCAATTCCTTTTTTACTAAATCGGGTAGCTCCAAGTCTTCAAAATACAAATCGAGGAATTCTTCGCGGGATAATTCAAAAACAAAATCATCCTCGCCTTCACCGCTGTTACTCGCATCGCCATCGCCACCGCCATCCCCGCCGCCACTACCACTCGGTCTTTTAATGCGGTCGCCGCTAATAAAATTATCGTTTCCTGGTAAAACACGTTCGACATGCCCTCCACGGCCTTGATGAAACCTGGGTTCGGAAATGTCTTTAGCAGGAATAGAAATCTGTTCGCCTTGATCTATTTCGGTAATACTGCGTTTACCTACGGCATCGGAGACGGCTCTTTTTATTTGGTTTTTATAACGACGAAGGAAGCGTTGGCGATTTACCGTGCTTTTCTTCCCCGCATTTTGTCGTCTATCAATCAATTGCGACATGATTTAAACTCCGCGACCAAGGTGCCAAATTGTTCTCTCCTCCGTTTCAATGTTCTGCTCGAGATGCGCAGGCATTGGTCATTGTTACTGAGCCCCCGCATGTTGCTGCAGGGGCGAGAGAAGAGGATTATTGAGTCGTTTTATTATTGTGATTTACGTACTCGTAAATACCATTCACAAAGCAGGCGAACCTGTTTGCGTGTATAGCCTTTCTCTATCATCCGAGAAATAAACTCCTCATGTTTTTTCTTGTCATCTTCAGATGCTTTGGCATTGAAGGAGATGACTGGCAGTAAATCCTCTGTGTTGGTAAACATTTTCTTTTCAATGACGGATCTTAATTTTTCATAACTGTTCCACACGGGGTTTTTACCGCGGTTATTGGCTCGTGCGCGCAAAACAAAGTTTACCACTTCATTTCGGAAGTCTTTAGGATTCGATATACCGGCAGGTTTTTCTATTTTTTCCAGTTCTAAATTGAGCAAGCTGCGGTCAAAAATTTCGCCCGTGTCCGGATCGCGATAATCTTGGTCCTGTATCCAGAAATCAGCATAGGTAATGTAGCGATCGAAAATGTTTTGTCCGTACTCTGAATAAGATTCTAAGTAGGCGGTTTGAATTTCTTTACCGATAAATTCAACATACTTCGCCGCTAAATATTCTTTAATGAAGCCCAAATAGCTTTCCTGAACTTCTTGAGGGAATTGCTCTTGTTCAATTTGACGCTCTAAGACGTACATTAAATGTACGGGGTTAGCTGCAACTTCGCTGTGATCAAAGTTGAACACTTTTGATAGTATTTTGAAGGCAAACCGTGTGGAAACACCACTCATCCCTTCATCAACTCCGGCAAAATCACGATATTCTTGATAGGATTTTGCTTTTGGATCAGTATCTTTCAAGCTTTCACCATTATAGACTCGCATTTTTGAGTAAATACTGGAGTTTTGAGGTTCTTTTAAACGGGTTAATACTGAAAATTGAGCTAACATATCTAGGGTGCCGGGAGCGCAATGGGCTTGCGTTAACGAGCTGTTATCAATAAGTTTTTGATAAATACGTGTTTCTTCGGTTACCCGTAAACAATAAGGTACTTTCACAATATTAATACGGTCAATAAATGCCTCATTGTTTTTATTGTTTCTAAAAGTTTGCCATTCAGACTCATTCGAATGCGCTAAAATAATGCCTTCAAAGGGTATTGAGGATAAGCCCTCAGTGGCATTGTAGTTTCCTTCTTGAGTTGCTGTAAGCAAAGGATGTAGCACTTTAATTGGTGCTTTAAACATTTCCACAAACTCTAAAAGGCCGCGGTTGGCTCGGCATAAGCCTCCAGAGAAACTGTATGCATCGGGGTCATCTTGCGAAAACTCTTCTAACTTACGAATGTCTACTTTTCCTACGAGTGATGAAATATCTTGGTTGTTCTCATCTCCAGGTTCGGTTTTTGCTACTGCAATTTGTTTCAAACGAGAGGGCTTTACTTTAACGACTCTGAATTTACTAATGTCACCATTGAATTCATGCAAGCGTTTTACAGCCCAAGGGGACATTAAGTAACGTAAATGGCGGGCAGGAATACCAAAGCGCTCTTGCAGTAATTCGGCATCTTCTACGGGATTAAATAAGGATAAGGGAGATTCAAATACAGGGGAGCCTTTAATCGCGTAAAAAGGAATGTTTTCCATTAAATCTTTTAGCTTTTCTGCAATTGATGATTTACCACCACCTACAGGGCCAAGTAAATAAAGTACTTGTTTGGTTTCTTCCAGGCCTTGGGCTGCATGCTTTAAGAAGCCAACGATTTGTTCGATGGGTTCTTCCATGCCATAAAAATCTTTAAATACGGTATATCGTGGGATAATTTTATTGGAAAAAATACGTGATAACACGGGATCGTGTCGCGTATCAACCATTTCAGGTTCGCCTATAGCCATTAATAAGCGTTCCGCTGGATTAGCATAAGCTGACGGATCGTTTTTACACAATTCCAGATACTCATCCAAGCCCATTTCTTCTTCTTTATTATCGACAAAGCGCTTGGTATAGCCGGCTAAAAAATCTTGAGTGTTCATGAGCCATCCCCTTTAACTTATCCCTCAGCAGGATATAACGTGATTTCCTGTGTCTCTGCTTCTTTTTATTTATTTTGCAAAGAAACTTCTTACATCAAGTATAGGCACTAATTTAAGTAGTTTTCCAGATAACTCAATAAACTTAAATGTTTTTTTGTTTTTGGAATGCTAACTATACGAACTCAGCAATCGATTTTTGCATTCTCTGACCTATAATTGACAAATATTTCTGTTGTTACTCAAAGCTTTTTTACAGTGTACTCATTGATTTATAGAAAACTTTAGGTGATTCTTATCCACAATTCGCGTTATAAGGGAAAATAATGACCACTTCAGACAGTACTATTTATTTAAAAAATTATCAGGCGCCTGTGTTTGCAGTTGATACGGTAAATTTAAATTTTGATTTATATGATGATCATGCTTTAGTAAGCAGTGAACTTAAGTTAACCCGCCAACATGCAGGCGCTTTGCATTTATATGGCGAAGAACTTGAATTAGTGAGCTTACACTTGAATGGCCAACAATTGGAAGCATCTGCGTATCAGTTGGCTGAGGATGCGTTAATCCTGGAACATTGCCCTGATGAGGTGACGCTAATGATTGTTACCCGTATTTACCCACAAAATAATACGCAATTATCTGGGCTTTATCGTTCCAATCATCTATTTTGTACCCAATGTGAGGCGGAAGGTTTTCGCCGCATTACCTATTTCCCCGATCGCCCAGATGTTTTAGCGACTTACACCACGCGTATTTCTGCTGATAAAAAGCAGTATCCAACGTTATTATCTAATGGAAATTTAATTGATTCTGGAGATGAGGATAATGGACGGCATTGGGTAGTATGGCAGGATCCTTTTAAGAAGCCTTCTTATCTATTTGCGTTGGTTGCTGGCAATTTAGCCCATATTCGCGATCAATTTGTTACCTGTTCAGGAAGACCCATTGATTTATATATTTATGTTGAGCCGGGCAATGAAGATAAATGCGGGCACGCAATGGAGTCTTTAAAGAAATCCATGCGTTGGGATGAAGAAGTTTATGGTCGTGAATACGATCTGGATATTTTCATGATCGTAGCGGTAAGTGACTTTAATATGGGGGCGATGGAGAATAAAGGCTTAAATATATTTAATTCTAAATATATTTTAGCTCGCCCTGATACCGCAACCGATCAAGATTTTGCCGGTGTTGAAGGGGTTGTTGCGCATGAATATTTTCATAACTGGACAGGTAATCGTGTTACCTGCCGTGATTGGTTCCAATTAAGCTTGAAAGAGGGATTGACTGTTTTTCGCGATCAAGAGTTTTCTCGTGATATGAATTCACGTGATGTGAACCGAATTACTGATGTGAAAGTCTTGCGGAGTAGCCAATTTCCAGAGGATGCCAGCTCCATGGCTCATCCGGTGAGACCCGAGTCTTATCAGGAAATCAATAATTTTTATACCGCGACGGTTTATAATAAGGGTGCGGAAGTCATTCGCATGCAGCATACCTTGTTAGGTAAGGAGCGTTATCGCAAAGGTATGGATTTATATTTTGAACGTCATGATGGTCAGGCTGTAACGATTGATGATTTTGTTGCCGCAATGGAGGATGCCAATGGCGTTAATTTAACTCAATTCAAACGCTGGTATAGTCAAGCAGGAACGCCAGAAGTTAAGGTAAATAGTCATTACGAGCAAGGACAGTTGACGCTTAAAATGACCCAAACCTGTCCAGCAACTCCAGAATGCAAAGATAAAAAACCATTCCATATTCCCATTCGCATGGCTTTATTTGATGCTGCCGGACAGTTAATGCCGATTGAGCATGAAATACTCGAGTTAAAAGAAGCAGAGCAAAGCTTTAGCTTTAGCGGATTACCTGAAAAGCCCGTCATTTCTTTATTACGTGAGTTTTCTGCACCCATTAAGTTGAAACATGAACTTAGTAGCGATGAACTGATTTTCTTAGTCCGCTATGAAACCGATGGTTATGCAAAATGGGATGCTGCACAACGTTTAGTTTTGAATTGTATGAACGAGTGCTTAAACTCAACTGAAGATAAGTGGCAGATATCAGAGGCTTTAATTTCCGCATTGAGACATGTGTTAGTAGATGATTCTTTAGATGCCGATTTACGAGCTGAATTACTCACTCCGCCTTGTTTTGAAGAGGTTGCCGCACTACTAGAGGCCGTGGATGTGAGTAGGGTAGAGGCTGTGCGTGATTATTTTCGCGCTCAATTGGGTGCGCGTTTATATGCTGAAATTCAATCTCTTTATCAACAATTGTGGCAAGCTGAAGACCATCTTATGAATGGCCCTGCTTATGGCCGTAGGAAGTTACGCAATGTGTGCTTGTGGTTAATGATGAAAGCGAACGAAGCGGCTGCTATTGATGCCTGCCAGCAACAATTTATTCATGCCAAAACTATGACCGATCAAATTGCAAGCTTTGGGCTATTAGTTAATTGTTCTAACCAAAAAATGCGTGAGCAAGCGGTTAATGATTTTTATAAGCAATGGTCTAAAGACGAGCTTGTTTTGGATAAATGGTTTGCTATCCAGGCTTCCAGTGAGCTTCCTGATGTTTTAGAACAGGTACGGAAATTATTAAAGCACCCAGACTTTAGCATTAAGAATCCCAATAAAGCCCGTTCAGTAATTGGTGCATTTTGTATGGCTAATCCACGTAATTTCCATGCTCCTGATGGTAGTGGTTATCAATTCTTGGCTGAAATACTGCTCGTTTTGGATAAGCTAAATCCACAAGTCGCCGCTCGGATGGCCAGTCCATTCACCCGCTGGCAACGCTACGATAAGCCACGCCAAATGCTAATGCGCCAACAGCTAGAGCAATTAGCCAAGCAGTCTTTATCACGCGATTTGGCTGAAGTCGTATCGAAAAGCTTAATGGCAGAAATAAAATAATTGTGGATTGCAAGGTCCATAGCCCAGATTATGCTACGTTGCATCTGGGCTACATTTAGACGTCTAGTTTATCGCTAATGGTGCTTACTTATGAAATTCGCTGTGCTCATGGCCCCCCGGATTTCGCTGCGCGTAGCGAATTCTTCTGTTTTTGCTTAATTAAGTGACTACTCTAAATTAAACGACTTCAACTCTTTTACGATCTGCCCCTGGGAGTCCGCAATCCCCACCCCAATAGCAAATGCCGTAGCACGTACCTGAAGCTGATGATTTTTAGCAAATTGAGGGATTAATTTTTGCAATTGATTATACAATTGTACACTTTCATATTTATTCAAATGATCCGCAGTAAACACAGAAAAATGAGGTTTATAATAATTTAAAACCGTAGGACTACCGTATTGATTAAATAAGATTTGCCGCTCCACGTCTCGAGTGGCCCAAGTAGGAATAGGGGCTTCCTTATCGCGCAAGTGCGATAATGCCTCTAAAGCTTTGTTGCTTAGCCCTTGTATTTGTGGAACATTGGTTACTGAAAGCATAACATAGCCATTAGAGGACGGAACCAGGCGTGAGGTAAGAAGAGGAATTTGCTTTTCTTGCTTTGCCAAATTTGCCGTCCGTTTAATAATATTAGGAATTTGGGCGTCATTATAATTCGCCATGTATAATGTGACATGCAAAGGGCTTTTTTCAATATGGGGCGTGATTTGATATGTATCAAAAACCTGCTCCTGGGCTAAAAATTGGTTAAAGTCTTTAATCAGTGCGGCTACATTATTGTCCGGCTTTAACTTAAGATAAACATTAATGGATTGACTGCCTGCGATGGATGTACTGGCAATAAAAGAACAGATTAAGAGGAGGATGTAGTGTTTCAGCGTTTTGCAGTGATGGGTAATCCTATAGACCATAGTTTATCTCCAGTAATTCATCAGTATTTCGCAAAGCAAGCGGGTATTCAACTTACTTATGCAAAAATTAAAGCAGATGAACAGTCCTTTGAACAGCAGCTAACGAATTTTTTTCATCAGCAAGGTCGCGGCGTTAATGTTACTTTACCATTTAAACAGCGGGCTTTTATGATGGCTCAGCAGACTACAGAACGTTGTAAATTAGCAGGAGCGGCTAATACTCTATGGATGAATGACAATCAATTGCACGCGGATAACACGGATGGGGTGGGCTTAATTCGTGATTTACATCATTATATTAATTTGCCTGGTAAGCGCGTAGCCATTTTAGGTGCGGGGGGCGCAGCTCGAGGGATTATTCACCCCTTATTGCAAAATAAGCTCGCTGAGTTAGTTATTGTCAATCGCACCCAAGCCAAAGGCATAGAACTGCAACAATTATTCCCTCAAATCCAAGTGCAGAGTATCAATCAGTTAAACGGAGTCTTTGATTTAATCATCAATGCAACTTCTGCAAGTTTAGCAGGGCAGCTACCATCCTTGCCTCTAGAATGCCTTACTACAAAACCACTATGCTATGACTTATCCTATCAGAAACAAGAAGATACCGCCTTTGTTTATTATGCAAAAGAGTGTGGGTGTGAGGCTGTAGATGGCTTAGGAATGCTCGTTGAACAAGCTGCAGAAGCATTCCTTATATGGCATGGATTTAAACCAGAAACCCAAACAGTTCTCGAATATCTACGAATGTAGTCCGTATTAGCGCAGTGTAATACGGGCTACACCGTTAAGGTCATCATTCTTCTTTTATTCAAAAAAATCAAGAACAGCCTTTGCATTATTAATTGTATCTTGAAAACCTAATTCAAGCAGTTCCCGTGTAAATTCACGCTCAAATAACAGGAAGCTTAATAGATCACCCGAATGATTTTTAGCGCCTAAAACATTAAGCAAATAACGCAATAATACAGGTAATGAAGTAAAATGTGCCTGCGCAATCGAAGCCATATCTTGGCTCGGACGTAAATGCAGAGTATTGATTGGTCTCCAGGGAGAGTGGCGTTTTCTCCACATGGATATGAGCATGGCGATTTCATTCATGCGATTAACCATTTCAATATCACGATCCAGGTTATCTAAAAACAAACCATTTAACATACTACCAAGAATATGTGCAAAGGGAATGTCGCTATGATTAGGCGTCTCATCGGCATCTGCAAAGGTTGGTAATGCACGAGTTCCTAGAATCATAATTTTATCTACTTCAAAACGAATTGCTCCTCGTAGTGGTGATACTAAGCCAACACTACCATCGCCATAATGAAATCCATCCAACGGTACTGTTGGAAAGAATAAAGGTAACGCGCTGGAGGCTAAAATATGTTCTGCTTTAATTTCTGTCCGTTGACTGCTGTGTCGTGGATAATGCCAATCTGTAAAATCTGGGCTATTGTGGGCATAAAAAGAAATGGTCTGGTTGGTTTGATAGCAATTGCTAATGATTTCCAAGGTATTAAGATGTCCCTCACTGATGTTTTTCGCAATGCGGGGAAAATCCATTGTTTCTTCAATGAGCGCTTTTAATGGGGTGGTATCGAGTAAATGTCCTGTTTCACGCTGCTTTATAATTAACGTACTGACATTCCGCATCACCGATTTACCCAGCTCGTAATTGCTGGCTTTATAAATTTGCTGGCAATGGATTTCACTCCAAAGCATTTCTAGCTTGTCTAGAGCTGCAGGAAAGTCATCTGCATTCTCTGCAAGAACAACCGCATTAATGCTGCCCACGCTCACACCACTGACTAGACTAAAAGGCAGTTTTTTAACTTGTAAAATATGGCCAATAGCTTTAAGAACACCCGCTTGATACGCACCACGGGCACCACCACCTGCTAGATAAAGGGCTTTTTTAGCCGTCATATTATTTTTACTACTGTTAATGATTTCTAAGAGAAAATATAGTTGAGATCGCTGTTGATTAGCAAGCATCATCAGACTTTCTTAAGTTTTTATTGCTATATTAAAAATGAATAAAGCTATTTTAGGTGGGTTATGGGAGCTGAGCAAGAGAGCAATGCTGTTATTTCAGTCGAACAAGCAAACGACTTGTTAATGCAAATGCAAGCGCCAGTACTGTACAATATCAAAAAGCCAACAGAATCAACGCCTCTGTTGAAAAGGATACCCTTTCTCTCCCAATTTGTTAAAAATGCCAGTGAGTTAGGCGATAAGGCAGTTCATGTGGGAGGGTCCTTCACCAAAATCCCTGGTTTGCAAACACCTGGTGGGCTTAGCCATGGGCTTCATTGGGGGGGGGCCGCTTTAGCCGCTCTGGATTTTCTTCTTATCCCCATGATTTATTTGTCCTCCTATATTTACGGCGAAAAAGTTCCCTTTACATTAAATAATAATGCACGTTGGATGTATTCCGGTGTATTGCTCGGTCTTACCCTTACTTCCATTTTAGTACCTGCAGCAGCAATGCCAATTGGTCTGCTTCTTGGTGGGGTAAGTATAGCCTTAAGTACTTTTTTATTGGGTAAAGCTATTTACGAACGCTACCACTTAGGAAAAGAAAGAAAAGCACTGGTTAGCGAAATTGCTCATGCGGAAGGGGAAATGGCCCTGATACAAGAGCAGGCGAAAATAGTGCAGGAATCTCTGGCACGGGCTACTACCAAGGCAGAACAACATGCGCTTTGTGCTCAGGTTGATTTATTGAAAAAGCAATACGGGGAACAAAAAGATAAAATAACTGGGTTAAAAGAACGAGAAGCCGTAGTTAATGAAAAAGTTAAAAAATTAGAGTTCATCCATATTTTGGATAAAGGGCTTGGCGTTGGTTTTGCATCCCTGGCTATGGTGGGTTTAGTTCTGTCTTTATTTTTTCCAACAGTTGGTTTTCCAATGCTCGCGGCGGTCGGGGTAGCGAGTGCTACATATCTTGCCGCACGTATCTTTGGTCCAATGTTGCGTGATGCAGGAAATTGGTTACTTGATAAGCTGCGTAATGTCTTTGGGAAGAGTGATGCAGAAAAAACAGAAGCGAATGGCTTAGATAACACCTTGGAACATACAAATGCCAATACCGCGCAAACAACACAAAGCCAGCAAGAACACGAGAATTTAGATCATGGTCAAACCAAGCATGCAGAATTAAATTCAACTGGCGCGATGCTGGAGCATCTTTTAGGCACCAGAGAGGCTGTGATAGCTAGCCTTAGCCATGAGCAAACCACGGCGGTAACTGAGGAGCTCTTTGATACTGAAGAGGATATTGCTATTGATGAGTCGCTTATAGAACACGATGCTCATGTTGAGGAATCTCAGAAAGAGACAGAGGATATTGAGCGAGAGGAAGACTCTCATCGTGATGCAGATTCTGAAGGACGAGATGAATCAAATAGTGATGAAGAAGAAAACCGATTTGCCTCCTTTTAAGGGGTGTTTACAAATTCTAGTTTGGGTCTTGCAATAAGACGCATTGCAAAAAGCAAAAAATTATTTTAAGTTTAAATATTATCCTCTAGGGAAGGAAGACTCATGCTGAACCTACTTCGTGAACAGCCACGGGCATTTCACATGATTTTTTTGTTAGAATTATGGGAACGGTTTGGGTTTTATACAGTTCAAGGGATTTTAACTTTATACTTCATTCGTTATTTAGGTTATAGCGACATAGATTCTTATTATACCTTTGGGGCTTTTTCTGCCTTAGTCTATGGCATGGTTGTGATTGGCGGCTATTTAGGTGATTCCATCTTAGGAACCAAACGCACTATTGTATTGGGCTTAGTCGTTTTATCGGCTGGATATTTTTCCTTGGCAATTACTGATAAAGAGCATGTATTTCTCGCTTTGGGACTGGTGTGTGTCGGTAATGGTTTATTCAAAGCAAATCCTTCCAGCTTATTAGCTAAGTGTTATAGGCCTCAAGATTCACGATTGCATGGTGGATTTACCTTGTATTACATGGCCATTAACTTAGGCAGTATGATTGCTTTAATTGTCGGGCCGGTGGTTGCCAGCCACTATGGTTATTCTTATGCTTACCTAATGAGTGCAATCGGGCTCTTATTGGGCTTAGGTAATTATTGGTTACAGCGCCAGCATGTTGCCCACATTAATACCCTTGCTGATCAGCGTCGAATTGCCTTAGTACATTGGCTTATGATCTTCATTGGTATTTATCTACTTACGGAACTTTCTGCGTATTTATTACAACACGTTTCCTTAGCAAAAAATTTATTTTGGGCGATTACCTGTCTAGTTATGGCCTATTATGGGTATTTAGCCTGTAAAGAGAACAAAGCTGCCATGTTGCGGATGATTGTGGCATTGGTACTGATGATTGAAGCGCTTATTTTCTTTGTTTTATACCAACAAATGCCTACGTCACTTAATTTATTTGCGGTGAACAATGTGACTCCGAACTTTTTGGGAATTACTTTCGATGCTCAAAGTTTTCAAGCTTTAAATCCGATTTGGATTATCTTGATGAGCCCTGTTTTAGCTTCTTGTTATTCTCGATTGAATCAAAAAGGAATTCCATTTTTTACCCCCTATAAATTCGCTCTAGGCATGACCATGTGTGCTTTTAGTTTTTTAGTCTTGTATTTTGCACGCTATTTTTATACTGAGAATGGTATGGTTTCTTCATGGTGGCTCATTATTAGCTATTTATTTCAAAGTATTGGCGAACTTTTAGTTTCTGCTTTGGGGGTGGCTATGGTGGCGGAGTTGGTACCTGTAAGCATGACCGGATTTGTCATGGGGATCTGGTTTTTAGCCTCTTCTATTTCGGGTTTCATTGGCGCCAGTGTTGCATCGTATACGGCCTTACCGGAACATATTAAACCAGGCGTACAATCGCTCATGCTTTATACAGACGTTTTTGCGTGTATTGGTTTGGTTTCCTTGGCAATAGCCTTTTTAATGTGGCTAGTATCACCTTATTTAAGCCGTTTTATTATCATCAAGGCGGAAGCCGTTAATGCGGAAATGAATGATGCAGAGTATTCAGTAATCTAATAAAAATGGTACTGGAGCCTTGCATTCCAGTACCATTTTGCAATCTAGTCTTAGGAAAGCGCTTAGCGATGTCGGAAGCCACCGCCGCGATGCCAGCCACCGCTGTGCCAAGCACCACCACGATGTAATCCACCATGGTAACCCCAGCCTCCATGATGTCCCCATCCTCTCCAGGCAGTATTTCTATACCAGGCATTTCGATAGCCGCCCCAGCCGCCATAATAGGTAGTATTCCAGCCTGGGTAATAACCTGTATAACCTGAATAATAGTAATTATTAGGAGTGGTGGTTGTGGTGACATAGCAGCCACTTAATAATATAGTGGGCACAAACACTAATAATGCGATAATTGTTTTCTTCATGTTCGCCATCCTTGCTCAATGTTCGTCTTATAATTATATGACATGATTTTTATTTGAGCAAAAAGATGAGAAAATAGATTATCCTTATTAAGTCACAATTTGATATAAAAACATATCTTATTGAACGGTATGATAATTGATCAGTTTTCTAATTCACTTTATATTGTTTAAACCGACAATATGTTGGTGAAACTCAAACCCAGTAATTAATTCATCGTAGAGCTGCCTCTGGATTAAAGTTAAGCTATTCTATGATATTGAGCTAAGGGCTAGCATAAAGTAATTACCTTAATAAAACAGAGGTAAGCTTTTGAGTGACTATGGTTCTCCTAGAGTCAAATGGAATATTTTTGATCACGGAGCTAAATATTCGAATAACTTGTGTTCAAAGTATGTACAGTTTAGCGTTTATTAGTGTATAATCGACTCGTTGCCAAATTAGTGGGGATTAGACATTGGTTGATATTTATGTAGATCTCAGTTCGCATTCACAGGAATTACTCCGTAAATTCCAGCTTGCTTGCGCCTTGAGACCACAGGAACCAATACCAACAACCCTTCCACTGACTTCGTTTTTCTCCTGGTTTCAAGAGCAAGGCACGGTGATTGGTTCGCCAACACATTCGCAGCAAGAAATCGAATTTCTTCTGTTGTCATTACGAACCGAACTTTTACATGACTTATGTCTGGCGATGAATGGTGAGGTAAACCTTGCGAATAAGCCGAAAAGTGATTCGTCCTTATACAATACTGTAAAATTGGGCTTACTTACGACGGCAGGTATGTTAGTTGTTGCCTGTGATGGTTTTGATTGTGTGGTTACGATTATGACCATTTTTGCTCTGCCTGCAGCGGTTGTTCTCGCGAGTGGTTTTATTTTCTCCACCTTATCAATTATTGCCTTTTGTGGATTTGAGCTGGCTAAGTTATCTGATAGCTTAGATATTAAACTTACGGATGCTTACAAGCTGTTAGACGTTTATTTCCAACAATATAATGAAATAAAGAACATCAGAAAGAAAATCGCGAAATATTCTTTATTAAGACTTCCTGAAAATGAATTGCAGCAATTGGGGCAGATTAGCACTTTGCTGGAGCAGTGTTTTATTAAGTTGAGTACGGTTAGCGACCAATTTGAGCAGGCTCTGCATGATAGTCAGATGCATTCTGTTAAATTAGCGCTATCAACAATTTTTGCGGTATTAAGATTTGGTGGTAGTTTCTGTGCCGCGCAAACCGTTTCTTTAAGTCTTTTCGGCCTTATTATGACCTCGGTCTCACCTGTATCTTTACCCGTATTATTGTGTAGCACATTGGTTGGCTTTGCGGCTATGAGTTTATTCTGGTTTGTTGAATTTCCTGGGTTAGAGTCATTGGTGAGTAGTTGGCTGGGTCTTGATGATGCAAAAATTGCTACCTTATGTAATCGTGATTCCTTGACACGTGAACAAGAAAAATTAGGAAACTTAAAAGAACATATCAGTGAGGCCGTTGATACCAAACAGCAGCTAGCCACGTTAAAGCAAAATGCACAAACAGAAGATGAGCTAGTTTCGGTAACAGTAAAAGCCAGCACCAATCGTTACTCATTCATGAGAAGCCAACCTATTGAACGAGAGATGACTTGTTCTTTAATGGGGACAACACTAGGCGAATCTGAGGCATTTTCGTTTTAGGGCATACCGTAAGGTAATTTTGTAAGGGCATGGCTTATCAGTTAGACATAGGGGTTTAAATTAAATACCCAAAATATTCTTAACAAAAGGAATGGTAATTTTGCGTTGGGCTGCTAAAGAAGCATCATCTAGACGATTAAGCAGTTGATGCAAGTCATGCATATTACGTGAGCAGCGACTAATCAGGAACTGTCCCACACTTTCAGGTAAGTCAAAACCACGCCGTGCCGCGTGCAGTTTTAAGGTATTAATTTTATCTTCATCACTTAGCTCCATCAGTTGAATCACCAAGCCCCAACTTAGCCGGGAGCGTAAGTCAAGCAATTTAATCGGCAGAGTAGTTGGTGACTGATTACCCGAAATAATTAAAAGGCTTTTTTCCATATCCTTGATTTTATTATACAAGTGGAAAATTGCTTCTTCCCAGGCAGAGTCCCCAGCAATCGCATCAATATCATCAATACAAATTAAGGCTTGCTCTTCTAAGCCTTCAATCGCTTGCGGTCCCCATTCTTTAAGTAAATTCAAAGGTAGATAAATTGCAGACTCAGTGGAATTAACTGCCTGACAAGATGCTTGTAATAAATGGGATTTTCCGCTGCCATTACAGCCCCAGAGATACAGCAAACGCTCTTCTTTTAGTGTCAACATGCGCTGTAATTGTTGTTGCAATAGCTTATTTTCACCCCAGTTAAAGTCAGACAGGGTTGCTTCATCATTTAATTTGATAGCTAAGGCTAACTGCTTGTTCATTGAGACAATTCTTTTTTAGGCCAGGCTTTTCTACTCCAGGTCCAAATGTAGTCAACATAAGTTGTGGCTGTTGTGAACGTGGTTAAGCCGATAAGCGTATTTAAGATGTAATTAGGGAATTGAAAATAGGCTAATTCAAATAAACACAAGGTGACTAAGGTTAATTGGAGTGCAGTATTAATTTTACTTAATAACGTGGGTTTAAAATCCAGTTTACGACGAATAAAGTGATACCAGGCAAGAACACCCATAGAAATCGTCAAGTCACGTAGGAACACTAGAGCTACTAGCCACCAGGGGAGTGCATTCATTACTGCCAAGGCAATAAAGCTTGACGCAATTAGTAATTTATCGGCTAGGGGGTCAACAAAAGAGCCAAAAAAACTTTGCCAATTAAAACGCCTGGCTAGAAGCCCATCCAGTCCATCAGTAACTCCCGCAAGAATAAACGTGTAAAAAGAATTAACGTATTCATGACGATACAAAAACATTAGAAAAGGAACGATCAGTCCTAATCGAAATAAAGTTAATATATTAGGTAAGTGTTTTAGTATCATAGGCCAGACAATAAATTAGTACCCTTTATTTTAGGGCTGTTTACAGACCCTAAAATTGGTTGCCAAGGAAAATACATTGCCTCAAATGATACACCTGAACAATCCGCTGCTGCAAGTTGACTAATGTCTTAGAAGCAAACTTTGTGTATTTCCTTGATAAAAAAATGGACTTCTCGTGCATTATATTGCCTTATTGATTGGCATAGCCTGGTTGCTTGCAACCAGGTTTTTCAATGCAACAACAGGAATAGCTAAGGGAAGAATTCCGTTCCTGGTTACAAGCAACCAGACTATACCGGTTTAATGATGCTGAAAAAATAACACGAGAGGATTATTAATAATTTAACTACTTATCTTCATTCTTACGATAAATAATGGCGGTATTTCCGATTAACTGTACCAGCTCTGCACTTAACTGTTGGCATAGCTCATTCGCCATAAGTATGCGGTCTTCTCGCTCTGCTCCATTAATTTTAACTTTAATTAACTCATGGGCAAGCAATGCAACATCAGTTTCTGCGGCTACCGCTTCAGTTAAACCTTTTGCGCCAATAAGAACTACAGGCTTTAAATGATGGGCTTGGGCTTTAAGTGAGCGTTTAAATGATGTGTCCACAGCAAAGGATTCCTTAAGACTAATAAAATGGCAAATTATTGCACGTTTTGCTGGGAATAGGTAGTGAAATTCAGTATCATAAGCTAAATTGATATAAAATTATAAACATTATAGTACTAATTATGAGTCGTACCAAAAGCAGTAAACGCTGGTTGCAAGAGCATTTTGATGATATTTATGTGAAAAAAGCTCAGGCTGAAGGATACCGCAGCCGTGCCGTATATAAACTTAAAGAAGTCGATGACAAAGAGTCTTTGCTTAAACCTGGCATGACGGTGGTTGATTTGGGTGCCGCTCCAGGAGGCTGGACGCAATATGTTTCTGAGCGTCTGCAAGGACGGGGGCGGATTGTGGCTTTAGATATTTTGCCCATGGATTCTCTTCCTGATGTGGATGTTATTCTGGGCGATTTCCGTGAAGATGAAGTTTTGCAACAACTGATGGATTTAATTCCTGAGCGCAGCGTGGACTTGGTTTTATCGGATATGGCCCCAAATATGAGTGGTACCACTGCGATTGATATTCCTCGAGCGATGTATTTAGTGGAGTTAGCTTTTGATTTCGCAGATAAAATGTTAAAGCCTGGCGGCTCTATGTTAGTTAAGATATTTCATGGTTCAGGTTTTGATGATTTGGTAAAACAGGCAAAAGCTTCTTTTGATAAAGTGGTCATTCGTAAACCGGCTGCTTCACGAGCACGTTCAAAAGAAACCTATTTGCTGGCAAAGGGATACAATTTATAGTAACTTTATAGATTAAGAATTTTGTCCTCTTAAATATAAAGCTTTACGCACTAACGAGGTTAATACTTTGAACGACATGGTTAAGAATTTGTTTTTATGGCTGATCATAGCGATCGTGCTGGTCTCTGTTTTCAGTAATTTCGGGCCTCGCAACTCTGCTGCCGAGAAAATTTCCTACAGCCAATTTCTGAAAGAAGTCGATCAGGGTATGGTCAATACGGTGACTATTGAAGATGATAAAATCATCAAAGGGATAACTAAAAATAATAAGCGCTTTATTACCTATATGCCAATGCAAGACAATGCACTGCTTGGCGAGCTATTAAAAAGCAAGGTTGACGTTAGCGGGCAAGAAAAGCAGCAAGAAAGCTTTTTATTACACCTGTTTGTAAACTGGTTCCCAATGCTCTTATTGATAGGTGTTTGGGTCTTCTTTATGCGGCAGATGCAAGGTGGGGGTGGTCGTGGAGCTATGTCTTTCGGTCGTTCACGTGCTCGCCTATTAGGTGAAGATCAAGTTAAGGTTACTTTTGCTGATGTAGCAGGAGTTGATGAAGCCAAAGACGAAGTGAAGGAGTTGGTTGACTTCTTACGCGATCCAACCAAATTCCAAAACCTCGGTGGACGTATTCCCCGTGGAGTTTTACTTGTTGGTTCTCCAGGAACTGGTAAGACCTTATTGGCAAGAGCGGTTGCAGGTGAAGCGAAAGTACCTTTTTTCACGATTTCAGGTTCTGACTTCGTTGAAATGTTTGTTGGTGTCGGTGCATCTCGTGTGCGTGATATGTTCGAGCAAGCGAAGAAGCATGCCCCATGCATTATTTTTATTGACGAAATCGATGCTGTGGGTAGACATCGCGGGGCCGGTCTTGGCGGTGGTCATGATGAGCGTGAACAAACATTGAACCAATTACTCGTTGAAATGGATGGCTTTGAAGGAAGCGAAGGCGTTATAGTTGTGGCGGCAACTAACCGTCCGGACGTTTTAGATCCTGCATTATTGCGCCCTGGTCGCTTTGACCGTCAGGTTGTTGTTCCGTTACCTGATATTCGCGGTCGTGAGCAAATCTTAAGAGTACATCTACAGAAAGTTCCAGTAGATAGTGGTATTGAAGTAATGGATATTGCACGTGGTACCCCAGGGTTTTCTGGAGCTGATTTATCAAATCTAGTGAATGAAGCTGCACTGTTTGCCGCACGTGCAAATAAGCGCAAAGTAAGCATGATTGAATTAGAGAAAGCCAAAGATAAGATTATGATGGGGGCTGAACGTCGCTCCATGGTGATGGACGATAACGAGAAGAAATTAACGGCATATCATGAAGCAGGACATGCTATTGTTGGTTTATCTGTACCAGAACATGATCCAGTATATAAAGTGTCTATTATTCCACGTGGACGTGCATTAGGTGTTACTATGTTCTTGCCTGAGCAAGATCGCTACAGCCATAGCAAGCGTCGTTTGGAAAGCCAACTCTCTAGTTTGTTTGGTGGGCGAATAGCCGAAGAACTGATTTTTGGACTAGAAAGTGTTACTACAGGCGCATCGAATGACATTATGCGTTCAACTGAAATTGCACGTAAGATGGTTACTTCTTGGGGATTATCATCTCTTGGGCCGCTTACTTTTGGGGAAGAAGAGGAAGAGGTATTCCTTGGACGTTCTATGAATAAACATAAAGAAATGTCTGATAGAACTGCTCAGCAAATTGATGATGAAGTTCGAGCCATTATCGATAGAAATTATCAAAGGGCCAAAGAAATCTTGGTTGCCAATATGGATAAATTACATCTTATGGCACAGAGCTTGATTAAATATGAAACCATTGATACACGGCAAATTCAAGAAATTATGTCTGGTAAAGAGCCTTCTCCTCCACAAGATTGGGGAACGACGGCCAAGCCCTTGGATAAGACTGATGTAGTCAATGACGCGCCTGCAAAGTCAGGTGATACAGAGGTAAGTGTTAATCCTGCTGAAGAACACTAGTCGTTTTAAGTGAGAACAGTAGGTGAATGCAGAGCAATTTTTAAGCTGGCTTGCACGGCGCAGCCAGCTTCCTACCGAGTGTTATTCTGAAAAACCATTGATTATGGGAATCTTAAATGTAACCCCTAATTCTTTTTCTGATGGTGGTAAGTTTTTATCTCAGGATAATGCGTGTAAGCATGCCTTGCGTTTAATTGCCCAAGGAGCTGATTTAATTGATATAGGCGGTGAATCGACTAAGCCTGGAGCGGAGTCAGTATCCGTTGATGACGAGCTGAACAGAGTGATACCCGTTATCGAACAAATTCGTGCTTATTCCAACGTTTGTATTTCAATTGATACAACTAAGCCGGCAGTGATGGCTGCAGCTGTTAAGGCTGGGGCTAATATAATTAATGATATTAATGCATTACGTACAGAAGGCGCACTGGAAATGGCCGCTGAGTTAGCGGTTCCAGTGTGTCTGATGCACATGCAGGGTGTGCCTCGTACAATGCAGCAAAACCCTCATTATCCTGATGGGGTTTATGAAACAGTGAGACGGTTTTTTATTGAACGCATTAGTGCCTGTTTGAATGCAGGCATTGAAAAACAACATTTAATTTTAGATTTTGGCTTTGGTTTTGGCAAACAAACGCAAGATAACTTATATTTAATAAAGATGCTTGAGCATTTTGCTGAATTTGAAATGCCATTTCTTTTAGGTGTGTCACGCAAGAGTTCAATAGGAGCCGTGCTCAACAAAGAGGTGGATGATCGTTTAATAGGAAGTATTACCCTGGCTGTATATGCGGCCTTAAAGGGCATAGGAATTATAAGAACGCATGATGTTGATGAAACTAATCAGGCGTTAAAAATGATCGATTTAGTGGAACGAGCGCAATAGTCTAACAATAAGGTAGGAAAGGATGAGTCAACGTAAATATTTTGGTACTGATGGTATACGTGGACACGTAGGATTATCAAATATTAATCCTGAATTTGTTTTAAAATTAGGTTGGGCCGTAGGACGTGTGCTGGCAAACGGCCATCGTAAAAAGGTTGTTATCGGTAAAGACACGCGCGTGTCAGGTTATATGCTGGAATCTGCATTAGAGGCAGGTTTATCTGCAGCAGGTGTTGACGTAGCCTTATTGGGTCCAATGCCGACGCCAGCAATTGCATATTTAACACAAACACTACGAGCTAATGCCGGGATTGTGATTAGTGCTTCACATAACCTATTTGAAGATAATGGCATCAAATTCTTCTCCGCTGAAGGAGGTAAGATCCCTGACAGTGTAGAGCTTGAAATTGAAGCTGAATTAGATAAAAAGATGGAAACGGTTCCTTCAGAGCAATTAGGTAAGGCTACACGCATTAATGACGCAACGGGTCGTTACATTGAGTTTTGTAAATCAACTATTCCATCGATGACTCGTTTATCAGGTCTAAAAATTGTGGTTGATTGTGCTAATGGTGCTACTTATCACATTGCTCCCAATGTTTTTGCCGAATTAGGCGCCAATGTTACTGCAATTGGCAATAAGCCGGATGGTTTTAATATCAATCAGGATTGTGGGTCAACCTCTCCTGCACATCTGATTCAAAAGGTTCTCAGCACTGGTGCTGATATTGGTATTGGTTTAGATGGGGATGGTGACCGTGTACTGTTAGTCGATGCAAAAGGTAATGTCGTTGATGGGGATCAAATTCTCTATATCATTGCTAAAGATCGACATGAACGAGGTGTTTTACATGGCGGTGTTGTGGGTACCATCATGAGTAATTATGGCCTCGAAATGGCTATTGCCGAATTAGGTATTCCTTTCATTCGCTCCAATGTAGGGGATCGCTATGTTCTAGAGGCGCTACGCGAAAATAATTGGAAGATTGGTGGCGAAACATCAGGCCATATCGTTTGTCTTGATAAGACCACAACCGGTGATGGTATTGTGGCTGCTCTACAAGTCTTATCCATTATGGTGAAACAAGGAAAGAGCTTACAGGAACTAACAGGCGGTATTTCGTTGCTACCACAAAGCTTGGTTAATTTAAAAACCACACATGCTTCCTTACTTGCTAAGAACTCAGAAGTAATTCGTGTGGTAAAAAGCTTGGAAACCAGTTTGCAAGGTGAAGGCCGAGTCCTATTACGTCCCTCAGGCACCGAGCCTTTATTGCGCGTTATGGTTGAGGGGCAAGATCAGTCTTTAGTTGTGCAACAGGCACAAAAGCTATGTGACGATATCAGCCAAATCGAAAAAAGCCTACCTCATTAAAATAAATGTAGCCTGGTTGCTTGCAACCAGGTTTTCTTTAACAGATTCAAATCTCCCTCGAAAAATGTGTCTAATGAATTTCTTTATGGTTGGAAATTGCGCATGTGAGGATTAAACCTGCATGACATCAAAACGTTTATTGGCAATAAACTGCTTTTTTCGTAAAAAAATAATAATAAGACTACACATCTTAACTTAGTTTGGGTATAGTCGCGGGGTTGAACGCGAGAGGGCAGCATATGAGGCATAAAATAGTTGCTGGTAATTGGAAAATGAATGGCCAATTGCAGCAAGTGATTCAATTAACGAATCAGCTCAAGGAAATGCTAAGCATTAACGACAAGCTTCATGTAGCAATTATGCCGCCTGCCATTTATATACCGCAAGTCAATGAATTACTGGCAATGAGTAGCATTAAACTCGGCGCTCAGAATGTCTATCCAAAGGACGCAGGTGCATTCACAGGCGAATTGTCTGGCCCTATGTTAAAAGAATTTAATTGCCATTATGTTTTAGTTGGACATTCTGAAAGAAGACATATTTTTCAAGAAGATGAAAAATTTGTGGCACAAAAATTCCACCATGTTAAAGAACATGATATGATACCTGTTCTTTGCGTTGGTGAAACGCTAGAAGAGCGTGAAAAAGGACACACAGAACAAGTAATTGCCAGACAAATTCTGGCTGTAAGTGAAAATAATAATTGCTTTCAAAACTGTGTTATAGCTTATGAGCCTGTTTGGGCTATAGGCACAGGAAAAACTGCATCACCAGATGAAGCACAGACCGTGCACCAGTTTATCAGGAAACTGGTTAGTGAAATTAATCGTGATGATGCTGAGCATTTATCTATCCTCTATGGAGGTAGCGTAAATGAAAATAATGCCGCGGCTTTATTTGCTATGCCTGATGTTGATGGTGGCTTAGTAGGTGGAGCATCGTTAAATGCGAAACAGTTTGTGGAAATTGTGAAATGTATCAATTGATATTAGTTATACATGTGTTAGTAGCTATAGTCTTAATTGGCTTGGTTCTTATTCAACATGGTAAAGGTGCTGATATTGGCGCAGCTTTTGGTTCTGGTGCATCAAATACATTATTTGGTAGTCAGGGAACTGGTAGCTTTTTATTTAAATTAACTGGTGGTTTAGCGCTAACATTTTTTGTCACTAGTCTATTGCTGTCTTACATGGTATCTGTACAATATCACAAAGTAGATCAGCTAGCTGCTCCTCAACAAACCAACGTACCTGTGAATTCAATTCCAGTACCTGTTGATAACAGCCAAGGTGGTAAAAAAGAATAAAACACTTGGGGTGTTTGCCATTCATTAACTTTGAATGGTAGACAAAGCCTAATAATAAGAATTGCCGAAGTGGTGGAATTGGTAGACACGCCGTCTTGAGGGGGCGGTGGCGTAAGCCGTGCCGGTTCGAGTCCGGCCTTCGGCACCATTTAATGAGCAAGGTGACATAATGCTATCTCAATACTTACCCGTTCTTGTATTCATAATCATCGGATTGGTTCTTGGCCTGGTGATGTTGGGAGCTGGTGCCCTGCTTTCAAAACATAGTCCTGATGCTGCTAAAAACGCACCTTACGAGTGTGGCTTTGGCGCATTTGAAAACTCCCATTTGCCTTTTGATGTGCGTTTCTATCTAGTAGCAATACTATTTATCATCTTTGATTTGGAAACCGCATTTTTCTTTCCCTGGGCTTTAGTCTTACGCAAAATTGGATGGTTTGGTTTTTCCGGAATGATGTTATTCCTCGGTTTATTAGTCATTGGCTTTATTTATGAATGGAAGCGTGGCGCGTTAGAGTGGGAATAATTTTAGAAGCGTGACAAATAGTTTTACGAATCGTAACTTCTCTTTTGTCGTTTGATTATAGTAAGAGTCTCATAAATAGTTATTTAAATTTTTGAGATTACTTACTAAATCCAAAAGACTATTGAGACGTTACGAATGTTTTTTATTAATATTTAACTGCTTAGAGGCTAGCTATGGCGGTTGCAGAATTGCAAAAAAGTGGCTTTGTAACGACTTCGGTCGACAAACTTGTTGGATGGGCACGTAGTGGCTCTATGTGGCCTATGACTTTTGGTTTGGCATGCTGTGCAGTCGAGATGATGCACGTTGGTGCTGCGCGTTACGATTTGGATCGGTTTGGTATCATTTTCCGTCCAAGTCCACGCCAATCAGACGTCATGATTGTTGCAGGGACCTTATGTAATAAGATGGCTCCTGCTTTACGCAAAGTTTATGATCAAATGCCTGAACCACGTTGGGTTATTTCCATGGGTTCATGTGCCAATGGTGGTGGTTATTATCACTATTCTTATTCAGTCGTTCGTGGCTGTGATCGGATTGTTCCTGTCGATGTTTATGTTCCAGGATGTCCGCCAACCGCTGAAGCATTGCTTTACGGTATTATTCAATTACAGAATAAAATCAGACGTAAAAACATATTAGAAGCGTAAGATCATCAAAGGTGCAAATTAGATGACAAAAAATGATTATTTGGTTGAAAGACTAAAGACTGAGTTAGCGAGTCATATCAGCGACCTGAGTGTTGCATTTGACGAAGTAACCGTTGAATGTGATGTGGCTAACGTAAAAACATTAATGATGGAATTGCGTGAGGTTCCCGCTTTTGCATTTGATCAACTTATCGATCTTTGCGCAGTGGATTATCTGCTTTATGGCGAGTACGACTGGGAAACTGATTCTGCAACAGAAAAAGGGTTTTCTCGCGGCGTAGAGCGCCAAGATGCTAAAGCCTATGCACTGAATAAGCCACGTTTTGCTGTAGTTTATCACCTGCTTTCGACACAAAAAAATCATCGTTTACGCGTTAAAGTGTTCCTTAATGAAAAACACCTGGTTATTCCTTCAGTGCATCATCTTTGGAAAGGTGCTAATTGGTTTGAGCGTGAAGCCTACGATTTGTATGGTGTTTTATTTGATGGGCATCCGGATTTAAGACGTATTTTGACCGATTATGGGTTTATTGGACATCCATTCCGTAAAGATTTCCCTCTCAGTGGTGAGGTTGAAATGCGCTACGATGCAAAATTACAAAAAGTTATTTACGCACCTGTTGATATAGTGCCCAGAGTATTGGTGCCCAAGGTTATTCGTAATGATAACCGTTATATAGTTAATGAGAAGGGCGGCGAATAATGATTGAATTAAAGAATTACACGTTAAATTTTGGTCCACAACATCCCGCAGCCCATGGGGTTTTGCGTTTGGTTCTTGAGCTGGAAGGTGAGACTATTGTTCGCGCCGATCCACACATTGGTTTATTGCACAGAGCAACTGAAAAATTAGCGGAAACAAAACCATATATCCAAAGCATTGGTTACATGGACCGTTTAGATTATGTATCGATGATGTGTAATGAACATGCTTATGTGCGTTCCATAGAAAAACTTTTAGGTATTGAAGCCCCCTTAAGAGCACAGTACATCCGTACTATGTTTGATGAGATTACTCGTGTTTTAAACCATCTTTTATGGTTAGGTGCGATTGCACTGGATATTGGTGCAATGACCGTATTTCTGTATTGCTTCAGAGAGCGCGAGGATTTATTTGACTGCTATGAAGCTGTGTCTGGCGCACGTATGCATGCCACCTACTACAGACCAGGGGGAGTTGCTCGTGATTTGCCTGATACTATGCCTCAGTATAAGGCTTCAAGATGGCATAATGATCGTGAAGTAGAAAAAATGAATCAAGACCGTAGTGGTACCTTGCTTGATTTTATTTGGGCGTTTACCGAGCGCTTTCCACGTTGTGTTGATGAATATGAAACTTTGTTAACTGACAATAGAATTTGGAAGCAGCGTACAGTAGATATCGGTGTTGTTTCACCAGAACAAGCCTTACAATGGGGTTTTACCGGTCCAATGCTACGCGGTTCAGGTATTGCTTGGGATCTACGTAAGAAGCAAAGCTATGCAGCTTATGACAAAGTCGATTTTGATGTACCAGTTGGCAAAACTGGGGATTGTTACGACCGTTATTTAGTTCGTGTTGAAGAATTAAGACAGTCAAATCGAATTATTAGACAATGTGTGGAATGGTTAAGAAAAAATCCAGGACCTGTTCGTCTTGATGATCATAAAATTACACCACCACGACGTGTGGAAATGAAGCACGATATGGAAGCCTTAATTCATCATTTCAAATTATTCACGGAAGGCTTTTGCTTGCCTCGTGGCGAAGTATATAGCGCTGTTGAGGCGCCAAAAGGTGAGTTTGGTATTTATATGGTATCAGATGGCGCTAATAAACCGTACCGACTGAAAATTCGTGCTCCCGGATTCGCGCATTTATCAAGTTTTGATGAAATGGCAAGAGGACATATGCTTGCAGATGGTGTGGCTATTCTGGCAAGTCAGGATATCGTGTTTGGTGAAATTGATCGTTAGATCAACTTAAATTCAGTTCGATATAAAAACATTATATCGAATTTACACTAGTGTGATGTATTAAACATAACCTGGGAGCAAGAGAACGGCAACCAGGATTTATTGTTTGTACATATGAGATAAAGGTTTAGATATGTCTGATAATTCAGCAAAAATATTAAATCAATTGATATCGAAAGAACGCATGCAAGATATTGATCATTGGATAGCAAAATATCCTCAAGATCAAAGACAATCTGCAGTAATGAGTGCCTTGAGAATTGTTCAAGAAGAGCATAATCATTTAACTCCAGAGTTGATGGATGCAGTAGCTAATTATCTTGAAATGCCCGCCATTGCTGTATATGAAGTAGCAAGTTTCTATACCATGTATGAACATAAACCTGTTGGTAAGCACTTACTGAATGTTTGCACCAACATCTCTTGTATGTTACGTGGTTCTGCTGGTGTGGTTGAGCACCTAGAAAAGAAATTAGGAGTTAAGTTAGGTGAAACTACAGATGATGGACGTTTTACTTTACGCTCTGTTGAATGCTTAGGTGCGTGTGTTAATGCGCCGATGATGCAGGTAGATAAAGATTATCACGAGAATCTAACTCCTGAGTCGATAGATAAAGTGTTGGGCCAATACGAATAAAAGATAGAGGTGGTTGCCGTGGTCGAATTAAATCAAGTTTGTTACCGAACAGTTCATTTACCAGAGCCTTGGACTCTATCTGCTTATGAAAGTGTTGGTGGATACAGTGCCTGGAGAAAGATCTTAAAAGAGCAAACTTCTCCCCAATTAATTATTGATGAATTAAAAACCTCCGCATTACGAGGCCGTGGCGGTGCTGGATTCCCTACCGGATTAAAGTGGAGTTTTATGAATCGTAATTCTCCCGTACAAAAATATGTTGTATGTAATTCGGATGAAGGTGAACCTGGGACCTGTAAAGACCGTGAAATTCTAGCCTTAAATCCTCATCAGCTGATTGAAGGTATGGCGATTGCCGGTTATGTGATGGGGGCGACAGTTGGTTATAACTACATTCGAGGTGAATTCTGGTTACCTTACGAGCGCACCGAAGCTGCTTTAAAAGAAGCTTATGCAGCCGGTTTATTAGGTAAAAATATTTTAGGTTCTGGTGTCGATTTTGATTTATTCAATCATTTAGGTGCTGGTGCCTATATTTGTGGTGAAGAAACTGCCTTACTTAATTCTTTAGAAGGTAAGAAAGGACAACCTCGCTTTAAACCACCGTTCCCTGCGAACTATGGTTTATATGGCAAACCTACAACCATTAACAACACCGAAACCTTTGCATCTGTTCCTGTAATTCTGGAAAAAGGTGGTGAATGGTTCTTAAAACTTGGCAAGCCTAATAATGGTGGTGCTAAGTGCTTTAGCGTCAGTGGTCATGTAAATAAACCTGGCAACTTTGAAATCCCATTAGGTACTCCATTCAAAACTCTGTTGGAACTTGCCGGTGGCGTGCTGCATAACCGTAAAATCAAAGCAGTAATTCCTGGTGGTTCGTCTATGCCTGTTTTACCTGGTGATGTGATGATGGGGCTTGATATGGATTACGACAGCATCCAAAAAGCAGGCTCTGGATTGGGTTCTGGTGCTGTGATCATTATGGATGAAACAACCTGTATGGTAGACGCTTTATATCGAATTTCAGAATTTTATATGGATGAGTCTTGTGGTCAGTGTACACCTTGCCGAGAAGGTACAGGTTGGTTAGTACGCTTATTACATCGAATCAAAGATGGCCATGGAGAGCCGGGTGATATAGAGAAGTTAGTCAATGTTGCGGACAACATCGAAGGACGAACCATTTGTGCGTTAGGGGAAGCAGCTGCTTGGCCTGTGCAAAGTTTCGTTAAACACTTTTATCATGAATTTGATTACTTCATTAAGCATAAACGCTCGATCGTCGCAGCATAATTAGAAGGTTTTAACCATGACAACTACTATTGAAATCGACGGTAAAACATTTGAAGCAGAAAACGGTAAAATGATCATCGAAGTTGCTGATGAGGCCGGTATTCATATTCCACGTTTTTGCTATCATAAAAAACTTTCTGTAGCAGCAAACTGCCGTATGTGCTTAGTTGAAGTGGAAAATGGCAGAAAGCCAGTTCCTGCTTGCGCTACGCCAATTACCAATGGCATGAAAGTCTTTACCAAATCAGAACAAGCTCTTTACTCGCAAAAAGCGGTAATGGAATTCTTACTAATTAACCATCCTTTGGACTGCCCAATATGCGACCAAGGTGGTGAGTGTGAATTGCAAGATGTTTCTATGGGCTTTGGTGCTGATGAATCAACTTACACTGAAACAAAACGTTCAGTTAATGATGATGATTTAGGGGCACTGATTGCAACAGAAATGACTCGTTGCATCCACTGTACTCGCTGTGTTCGTTTTGGTGATGAAATTGCTGGAGTACGGGAATTAGGTGCTACTGGTCGTGGGGAAAAGATGCAAATTGGAACCTACGTGCAACATAGCATGAAGTCAGAGGTTTCCGGTAACATTATCGATTTATGCCCCGTTGGTGCGTTGACGTCAAAACCTTACCGGTTTACTGCACGAGCTTGGGAAATGTCCCAATACGATAGTTTGGCCCCTCACGATTGCTTGGGTTCCAACGTATTTATCCATACTCGTAGAAACGAATTGATGCGTGTTGTTCCTAAAGAAAATGAATCAATTAATGAAACTTGGTTGTCTGACCGTGATCGATTTAGCTATTTAGGATTAAAAAGCGAGCACAGAGCAAGCAAACCTCAAATTAAGCGTAATGGTCAATGGGAAGAGGTTGATTGGGAAACTGCTTTAAAGTTTACTGCTGATGGTTTAAGTCGCGTAATTAAACAAAATGGCGGAGAGCAAGTCGCTGCATTTGCATCCAGTTCTTCTTCATTAGAAGAGCTTTATTTATTACAAAAATTAATGCGCGAACTTGATGTGCATAATTTGGACCACCGTCTACAGCAAGTTGATTTTAAAGATCAGGAAAATCAAGCAACAACTCCGGTAAGCTCATTAGCTTATGCTGACATTGAAAATCAACACACAATCGTAATCGTTGGTTCTAACATTGAGCGCGAAGTTCCATTAGCAGGAGTACGAGTTCGTAAGGCATTCCGTAATGGTGCCAAAGTTTATGCTATTAACTCAGTTGATTATGATTATCATTTTGACGTTGAAGAGCGCTTTATCGTTTCTCCATTAGAAATGCCAATGCAATTAGCTAAACTGGTTAAAGCACTTGCGGATGATGCAAAAGCATTACCTGAAGAAGTACAAAAACTATTAATTGGTTTGCATGCAGATGCAGCAGTAGACGGTCTTGCGAAGGTACTTAAAGAAGAAAAAGCGTGCTTAATCACCGGTGCTCTTTGCGAGAACCATCCTGAGGCAGCTTTAATTCGTACCATGGTTCATTTGATTGAAAAATTAAGTGGTGCCAAAGTGGTTCGCTTAACTCACGGAGCGAATACTGCGGGTGCATGGATGGCTGGTATGGTTCCTCATCGAACCGTTGCTGGTAAGGCTGATTCAAAAGCTGGTTTAGATGTACAAGCAGCGCTGAATGCTAAGTTAAAAGCATATGTATTAATGGGGGTTGAGCCTGGTTTCGATTTTGCAAATCCATACGGTGCACGCCAATCCATGCTTGCCGCTGAGTTTGTCGTCTTAATGACGGCCTATAACCATGAATCAATGCACGATTATGCTGATGTAATTTTACCGATAGCACCTTATGCTGAAACTTCTGGTACCTATATCAATGTTGATAATACTTGGCAAAGTGTAAAAGGAGCATTGCCTCCTCACGACCAAGCTCGCCCAGCTTGGAAAGTGTTACGCGTATTAGGTAACTTATTCCAGTGTAAAGATTTTGAATATACTTCAACAGAAGATGTTTTGTCTGAGATTAAAGCGGTTGCTGCAATCACTGTCGAGCAAGACTATACCCCTTATTATCCTGAGAGCTTACCACTGATTAATGAATCTTTGATTCGTGTAGGTGAATGGCCTCTGTATCGTGTTGATTCAATTGTAAGAAATGCTAAAGAGCTGCAGTTATGTGCTGCCGCTGATGTTGCATGCATACGGATGAATCCAACAACGGCAGATCGATTGCAATTAGATGAAATTGCTACTGTATCTCAGGGAGATATTGAGATAACATTGCCGCTTAAACGTGATGAGCGAATTGCGGCAGATGTTGTATGGGTAGCAAACGCGATGCCTGAAACAGTTGATTTGGGTCATTCATTTGCTGCAATAACTATTAAGCGCTAGGCAGGTAAGAAAATGCTGCATGATATTAGCATATTAATTTGGGTTGTTCTGAAGATACTCGTAATTGTAGTCCCATTACTCTTATGTGTTGCATATTTAATTTATGCTGAGCGTAAAGTTATTGGCTACATTCAATTGCGTATTGGTCCTAACCGAGTTGGGGTGAAAGGCTTACTGCAGCCTATAGCTGACTTGATTAAATTGATCACGAAAGAAATTATTATTCCAACGCGATCAAATAAATATCTTTTCATTATCGCACCACTTTTTGCCTTGGTACCTGCTCTTGCTGGTTGGGCTGTGGTTCCTTTTCAGGAAGGAGTCGTTCTAGCAAACATTAATGCGGGGGTATTGTTCGTTTTTGCAATGAGCTCGCTTGGTGTTTATGGGGTTCTCATTGCGGGTTGGGCATCTAACTCTAAATATGCGATGTTTGGTGCATTAAGAAGCACCGCGCAAACCGTGTCGTATGAAATTGCCATGGGATTTGCCCTTGTCGGTGTTTTATTGGCGGCTAACAGCATGAACCTTACCGAGATTGTTAATTCACAGAAAGGTGGGATGCTTCATTGGTGGTTTGTGCCGTTGCTTCCATTATTTTTAGTGTTTTGGATTGCTGGTATTGCTGAAACGAATAGAGCACCTTTTGACCTTGCCGAAGGTGAGTCAGAAATTGTTGCGGGATTCCATGTAGAGTATTCAGGAATAGGGTTTGCGTTGTTCTTCTTATCAGAATACGCGAGCATGATTCTGATTTCGGTGATGTTGAGTATTTTGTTCTTAGGCGGTTGGATGTCTCCATTTGAAGGGATCCCTGTTTTAGAAGATATATTCTTCGTTGTTCCTGGCTTTGTGTGGTTACTCGCGAAAATCAGCTTTTTCCTCTTTGTTTATTTATGGGTAAGAGCGACGTTTCCACGGTATCGTTATGACCAACTTATGCGTTTAGGTTGGAAAGTACTCATCCCGGTTACCATTGTTTGGATTATAGTAACGGCCGTAATGGTAGTTGCTCAGGTTAAACCTTGGTTTTGATGGTTAAAAGAGAAGCCGATGAAAAAAGTATATCAAAATATTAAGTATTACCTCCGAAGTTTTCTATTAATAGAGCTATTGGCGGGTTTAAAGCTGACTGTAAGGTATTTCTTTAAGAAAAAAATAACCGTGCAGTTCCCTGAGGAACAAACGCCAATTTCTCCTCGCTTTAGGGGTTTATTAGCGCTTCGCCGCTATCCTAACGGGGAAGAGCGTTGCATCGCATGTAAATTATGTGAAGCGGTATGTCCTGCATTGGCAATCACCATTGAGTCCGAGCCACGTGATGACGGTTCACGTCGCACGACTCGCTATGACATTGATGTATTTAAGTGCATTAACTGTGGTTTATGTGAAGAGTCCTGTCCAGTTGATTCCATCGTTGTTACTCCGATACAGCATTATCATGTGAGTGAGCGCGGCCAGAATATCATGACCAAAGAAAAACTTTTGGCTCTGGGTGATTTAATGGAACCAAAACTTGCAGCAGATCGAGCTGCTGACGAAAAGTACCGATAATGGGGTAATGTATGCATGACTTATTAATTCAAGCTATTTTTTATGTTTTTGCAGCCTTAACGGTTGGTTCTGCATTACTGGCGGTTACTCAAAGTAACCCTGTTCGTTGCGTTCTGTTTCTCGTATTCACTTTCTTTACGAGTTCAGTTTTGTGGATATTGGCAGAGGCTGAGTTTTTAGCCTTAATTCTAGTACTGGTTTATGTCGGCGCGGTAATGACCTTATTCTTGTTCGTGGTCATGATGCTTAACATTGATGTTGAATCGGTAAAAGGTCAATTAAAACGTTATCTTCCGTTTGGCTTAATTATCGTTGCATTATTCATTGCATTGTTAATGAAAGCTATTCCAGAAGGTTCACTTAAGAGCAATGTTGAGACTAAGCCCGTAGTTGCATCTTCGACGCTTCAGTCAGGTGAGGCATCTCAGCAAAAACCTGAGCCAATTTTAGTTGAGGCTTCAAACACTGAAGCATTAGGTATGGTTCTTTATACTGATTATTTCCTGGCTTTTGAGCTTGCAGCAGTACTCTTATTAGTTGCGATTGTTTCTGCAATTACTTTAGTACATCGTGGTGCAAGATATTCGAAGAGACAAGATGTTAAGCAGCAGATTATGACTCGTAGAAGTGATCGAGTTGAATTAGTTACTATGAAGACAGAAAAATAAGTATTGGGGAATACCATATGATACCGGTCAATAATTACCTGATATTAGGTGCGATTTTGTTTGGCTTAGGCCTTGTTGGAATGATGATAAATCGCAAAAATATCATTTTACTCCTTATCTGTGTTGAACTGATGTTACTTGCAGTAAACACGAATTTTATTGCGTTTTCTCATTATTTTAATGAGATTGGAGGACAGGTTTTTGTCTTTTTTATTTTGACCGTTGCTGCTGCTGAAGCTGCGATTGGTTTGGCCATAGTAATGTTGCTTTATAGAAATCGAGGCAACATCGACGTAGATAAGATGAATCATTTAAAAGGTTAACATTGTGAGTATACAACAACTTTGTTTGATAATTGTTTTAGCTCCTCTTGCAGGCTCGGTTATCGCTGGGTTCTTTCGGAACCAAATAGGACGCGTTGGGGCACACTCAGTTACAATTCTGGGTGTTAGCGTTTCTTTGATTGCGTCACTGTACGTTGCGTGTCAGATTTTCTCGGGCGCGATGCCTTCAGAAAACACCATCCTATATAATTGGGCGACTGGTGGTGCATTAATTCCTTATGAGTTTAATCTAGGGTTCTTAGTTGATCCATTAACTGCAGTCATGCTGGTAACGGTAAATTTTGTATCTTTATTAGTACATATTTATAGTATTGGCTACATGTCGGATGATGATGGTTATCAACGTTTCTTTAGCTATATTTCACTCTTTACCTTCATGATGTTGATGCTGGTTACTTCAAATAACTTTTTACAGTTATTCTTCGGTTGGGAAGGGGTTGGCTTAGTTTCTTATCTACTTATCGGTTTCTGGTATCAAAAGGAATCGGCAATTGAAGGAAGCCTGAAAGCATTCCTAGTCAACCGTGTAGGGGATTTTGGTTTTCTTATCGGGATTGCTTTAGTTTTTGCTTACACTGGAAGTCTTGATTATGCAAAAGTATTCCAAAGCGCAAATTACTTAGCGAGTCAAAATATTGAGTTATTCAGTGGCCATTCTTGGTCAGTAATGACCGTTACTTGTTTAGCTTTATATGTTGGTGCTATGGGTAAATCAGCTCAGGTGCCTTTACATGTGTGGCTCCCAGAGTCAATGGAAGGTCCTACACCAATTTCTGCGTTAATCCATGCGGCGACAATGGTCACCGCAGGGGTATTTATGTTGGCACGTATTTCACCATTACTTGAATTATCAACAACTGCCTTGTCTGTTGTATTAGTAATTGGTGCGACAGGTGCGCTCTTCACTGGTATTCTTGCTTTAGTAATGAATGACATTAAGCGTGTAGTGGCATACTCTACTTTATCCCAGTTGGGATATATGATGGTAGGTATTGGTGCCTCTGCATACAGTGCAGGAATGTTCCACTTGATAACACATGCTTGCTTTAAGGCCCTGTTATTCTTGGGTGCGGGTTCTGTAATTATCGGAATGCATCATGAGCAAGATATGCGAAAAATGGGTGGATTGTGGAGCAAAATGCCTATTACCTATGTTACTTACATAATTGGAACTTTAGCATTATGTGCTATTCCTCCTTTTGCTGGTTTCTATTCCAAAGATACCATTATTGAGGCAGCACAACTTTCACAAATTCCGGGCAGTAGTTATGCTTATTTCTGTGTGGTTGTCGGTGCAATGGTCACTGCAATTTATAGCTTTAGATCACTCTTTATGACCTTCCATGGTAAACCACGTATGGATCAACATACCTTAGATCACGTACATGAGTCTCCATGGGTTGTATGGTTACCTTTAGTAATCTTGGCGATTCCCTCAGTAGTTTTAGGCTATGTGTTGTACATGCCTATGTTATTTGATAAGCCAACTTTATTAGGATCATCATTATTTGTGCTTCCTGATCATAATGTTATGGCTGAACTGGCTCATGAAGTAACATCTCCTTTTGCAAGTATGATTCATTCAGTTTCATCACTTACTTTCTGGATTACATTAGCAGGTATTATTATTGCCTGGGTTTGTTATATTGCTGTTCCATCTATTCCTGGTTACCTGGCTCGTCATTTGAAACTTGTTTATAAGCTCCTTATGAATAAGTATGGATTTGATGCCTTTAATAACCTGGTCTTTGTAAAAGGTACCAAAGGTCTTGGCAATACTTTTTATAGCGTTGGAGACCAAGGGTTAATTGATGGAATGGTAGTTAATGGTAGTAGTCGACTGATTAGATGGTTTTCCAGTAAAGGTCGAACCATACAAAGTGGCTATTTAAATCACTATGCAACAGTTATGGTTCTTGGATTGCTCGGATTCTTGTGCTGGTTGATACTAGGCTGAATATAAGGTGAGGGTATGCATTATTTGCTCAATTTGCTAGTTTGGTTGCCAATATTAGGCGGTGTTTTTGTTCTTCTCGCAGGAGATGATCGTAACCCTAACAATGCACGCTATTTGGCTTTATTCACAGTAGTGCTTTGCCTACTACTTTGTGTGCCTTTAGTTGGTGGCTTTGATACTAAAGCCTTAGGGATGCAATATTTAGAAGAGTATCCTTGGATACCTTCTCTAGGTATTAGCTACAGCCTTGGTATTGATGGTTTGTCATTATTACTAATTATATTAAGTATCTTCACTAATTTGGTGGTGATTCTTGCTACTTGGGAAAGTATTACGAGCAGAGTATCGCAGTATTTAGCTGCATTTTTGATCATGCAGGGCTTGTTAGTTGGAGTATTCTCTGCATTAGATTCAATTCTGTTTTATATATTCTGGGAAGCGACATTGATTCCTATGTACCTCATTATAGGTATTTGGGGTTCAGATAATCGTGTGTATGCTGCGATTAAATTCTTCCTCTATACCTTCTTTGGTTCAGTATTGATGCTCGGTAGTTTCTTATACATGGGATATATTGCTGGAACCTTTAGTATAGAAGCATTTTACGCAATTAAACTGAGCATGACTGCACAAACTTTGATTTTCATTGCCTTCTTCCTTGGTTTTGCGATTAAAATTCCGATGTTCCCGGTCCATACTTGGTTGCCAGATGCGCATACCGAAGCGCCAGCGGGTGGGTCTATCGTTTTAGCTGCAATCTTGTTGAAGCTCGGAGCGTACGGATTTATTCGTTTCTCTTTACCGATCGTACCTGACGCATGTAATCAATATGCAGGTGTGATGGTTGCCTTATCCCTAATTGCTGTGGTGTACATTGCCTTAGTTGCAATTGTGCAAAAGGATATGAAGCGTTTAATTGCTTACTCATCAATTTCACATATGGGTTTTGTAACCTTAGGCTGTTTTGCAATTTTTAGTATTGCCAAACAAACTGGTTTAAGTAATGCCGGACTTATTTTAGAAGGTGCGATTGTAGTAATGATTTCGCATGCTTTCGTTTCCAGCGGAATGTTTGCTGGGGTAGGTTTTATTTATGACCGCATGCATACTCGTCGCTTAGTTGACTTTGGTGGTATTGTGAATACCATGCCAATATTTGCTTCATTATTTATGCTGTTTTGTATGGCTAATGCAGGTTTACCAGGAACTTCAGGCTTTGTTGGCGAATTTATGGTAATTGTTGGTTCGATGAAAGCAGGATTCTGGATTACTTTCTGGGCAGCAACTACGTTAATGACCGCCGCTGCATACAATCTTTGGATGTATAAGCGCGTTATTTTTGGCAAGGTTGCTAATGAAAAGGTTGCGGAATTAAAAGACTTATCAGTTTATGAGTTGAGTGCATACCTGTTATTAGCTCTGATGGTTATTGCTATGGGGGTGTATCCTAAGCCGATGCTTGAATACGTACACCAGACAGTAAGTCATACTCTGGCGCTAGCCAGCCAAACAAAATTGTAATACGCAAGGTTAATTAATATGATCGCATTATTTGAAAATATTCATGTCGCGCTACCAGAGATGGTTATATTAGCCACAGCGGGCCTTGCATTGCTTGCTGACTTATTCTTTCGAGATAAAGTTCGTTCTGTAGCGTTTATCATTTCCTGCATCGGCTTAATTGCTGCCGCAGGAGTTAGTTTCCTATATATAGGTGCCAATAAAGTACTTACCTTAAATTCAATGTTTATTAGTGATGACGTTGCTCATTTAATGAAGTTCTTTATTTACCTCACCGTATTATTGAGCTTTATTTATTCGCGTAACTATATCGATGAGCGACAAATGCCTTCCGGTGATTATTACGTTCTAGGGTTATTTTCAACTTTAGGAATGATGATCTTAGTTTCTGCTCATTCGCTTTTGTCTATTTATCTTGGTTTAGAGTTAATGTCGCTGCCTCTTTATGCAATGACTGCGATTCGTCGTACCGATAGCGATGCATCTGAAGCTGCAATGAAGTATTTTGTTATGGGCGCAATTGCATCCGCAATGTTGCTCTATGGTATTTCGTTAATTTACGGTGCAACCGGTAAATTGGATCTATTAGAAGTAGCAAACGCAATTTCTGCCAACTGGCAACAGCAGGAAGCGTTATTAGCATTTGCACTAGTCTTTATTTTAGCTGGTGTTTGCTTCAAACTCGCTGCCGTCCCTTTTCACATGTGGGCTCCAGATGTGTATCAAGGTGCACCAACTTCAGTTACCTTATTTATTAGTGCGGCACCTAAGGTTGCTGCGTTGGGAATGGCGTTTCGCTTCTTAACAATTAGCTTTGTTGATATTGCGGCCCAATGGCAGCAAATCTTACTGGTGGTTGCTTTACTGTCTACTGGTTTAGGTAATCTGTTTGCAGTGGTACAAACAAGTTTCAAACGTCTGCTTTCTTATTCCGCGATATCACATATTGGTTATTCTTTGTTTGGTATTTTAGCCGCCAGCTCAGCGGGCTATTCAGCAGCACTCTATTACATTTTGGTTTATGCGTTAACTTCAGCTGCTGCATTTGGCTTAATTGTATTAATGTCTAGTCATGGAATGGAAATTGATAATGTTGACGATCTTAAAGGCCTAAATAAAAGAAACCCTTGGT
Organism: Legionella lytica; assembly: GCF_023921225.1. Taxonomy (NCBI): domain Bacteria; kingdom Pseudomonadati; phylum Pseudomonadota; class Gammaproteobacteria; order Legionellales; family Legionellaceae; genus Legionella; species Legionella lytica. Next base: position 2,824,951 of record NZ_CP071527.1, on the reverse strand, counting down.
TGGCTTTTATGATGCTAATCACTATGTTCTCAATGGCTGGTGTGCCACCAACAGTAGGTTTTGTTACTAAACTATTGGTATTAAAAGCGCTGGTTGATGTGCATATGACGTGGGTTGCAATTCTTGGTCTAATCTTTGCTGTAGTAGGTGCTTATTATTATATTCGTATCATAAAACTAATGTACTTTGATAAGCCTTTACATACTGAGCCATTAATTATCAATAAGGGAAATGCAACTGTATTATCATTGAATTGTTTGTCATTAGTGTATTTAGGTATTTTTCCTGGGGCATTAGTTGTTAGCTGTATTAACGCATTTGTTAATTAATTCACAAACTTTATTAAAAGTACTTGCTAAAAGGACAAAGTATCAGTATACTTCTCTTCAGTTGACGCGGGGTGGAGCAGCATGGTAGCTCGTCGGGCTCATAACCCGAAGGTCGTAGGTTCAAATCCTGCCCCCGCTACCACTTTTTGGAACCCCATTTATGGGGTTTTTTATTACCCTAGAAAAAGCTTTAAAGTCCTCTGTAGCAGTGTTTGCAGCCGGTGCAACTGCTTTTCTTAGGGGTATGTTTAATTCGGGCTAACTTTGCGAATCCAGGTTAATAATTTACAAACTTGGGCGTATGCGCCCTTTTTTTTTGTTTGTGAATATTATGATTCAAGACGAACTCGAACAACTTTTAGCTCCTACTGTAAATGATATGGGTTATGAACTTTGGGGATGTGAATATCTTTCCCAGGGTAAGCATTCCTTATTACGCATATACATAGATAAAGCAGAAGGGATTGGAATTGAAGACTGCCAAGATGTAAGCCACCAAGTGAGTGCCTTGCTCGATGTAGAAGATCCTATTCCTGGTAACTATAGTTTAGAAGTATCATCGCCGGGTATACCGAGACCTTTGTTTAAAGGTTGGCAATATCAACGATACATAGGTCAGCCTGTCCAGGTGAAAACATTTAAACCAGTTTGTAAGAAGCGCAAATTGCTAGGTACAATCATTTCAGTGTCTGACAATTCAGTTCTACTGAATATCGATGGCGAAGAGCATGAATTACTTTTTTCAAATATAGTAAAAGCATATTTGACAGTATAGAGAGGCGAACAATGAGCAAAGAATTGTTATTAGTTGCTGAGGCGTTATCAAACGAAAGAGGCGTAAGTAAAGACGTTATCATCCTTGCCATTCAGGCCGCATTGGAGTCTGCTACTCGAAAAATCTTTGGATTAGACATAGGTGTTAGAATTAAGCTGGATCCACGTACTGGTGAATATGAAACTTTTAGATATTGGGATGTAGTTGAACCTGAAGACTTTGAGTTTCCCGAGCATCAGTTAACATTAGAAGATGCACGAACACGTAATCCAGAAGTCACGGTGGGTGGACGCATCGAAGAGTCGATTCCATCTATTGAATTTGGACGGATTGAAGCGCAGGCAGCTCGCCAGGTTATTATGCAAAAAGTCAGAGAGGCTGAGCGTGAATTGGTAATAGACCAGTTTAGAAGCAAATTAGGTCAATTGATTTATGGTACGGTGAAAAAAGTAACTCGTGACAATATAATTATCGATTTAGGTGGTAAAGCAGAAGCGTTTTTACCACGCGCAGAAATGTTACCTCATGAAATGTTTCGTGCTAATGATAGAGTACGTGCATATTTATATGAAATTACGCCACAAGCACGTGGCCCACAGCTGTATGTTAGCCGTGCGCGTAATGAAATGTTAATCGAATTATTCCGCATTGAAGTTCCAGAAATTGGCGAAAATGTAATTGAAGTTAAAGCTGCGGCTCGTGATGTAGGGAATAGAGCAAAAATTGCAGTTAAGACGAATGATGGCCGTATTGATCCTGTTGGCGCATGCGTTGGTATGCGTGGTGCGAGAGTACAAGCCGTTTCTAGTGAGTTAGGTGGTGAGCGTGTTGATATCATTCTGTGGGATGATAATCCAGCTCAATTAGTGATTAATGCTATGGCCCCTGCGGATATTTCTTCAATTGTTGTTGATGAAGATACCCACACTATGGACTTAGCGGTAGAAAAAGATCAGTTATCTCAAGCAATTGGTCGAAATGGCCAAAACGTTCGTTTAGCTAGTCAATTAACTGGTTGGACTTTGAACGTGATGACTACAGACGAATTCGAAAATAAGAATTTGGAAGAGTCGAGCAAGATCGTAAAATTATTTACTTCTGCGCTGGAAATAGATGAGGAAATTGCTACATTACTAGTAGCACATGGTTTCTCATCTCTTGAAGAAGTTGCTTATGTACCTAAAGAAGAGCTTTTAGCAATTGAAGAGTTCGACGAGGAAATCGTTGAAGAGCTAAGAAATAGAGCAAATGATAATTTGCTGACTATGGCGCTTTCTTCTGGTAAGGGATTGGCTGGCACTCCAGATGAATCTTTATTAAATATGGAAGGTATGTCTGAAGAGCTTGCTAACAGATTAGCAGAGCGAGGAATTACATCTATGGAAGATTTGGCAGAACAATCTGTAGATGAATTATTAGAAATTGAAGGGATGACTGAAGAAAAAGCTGGCGCTTTAATTATGAAAGCCAGAGAGCCATGGTTTTTATAAAACCATTTATACCCAAGTATCTTGGGTATATACCTATGCTTTGGACCATTTGGCAAAGCATTAATAAACTAACGTGTTTCAGAACGCAGTTATGCTCATTCTTAATGAATACATCATAGGCTGCTGAAAGGGGATTAAAATATGGCGGATGTGACGGTTAAACAATTAGCTCAAGTCGTTGGTATTCCGGTTGAACGCTTATTGAACCAGTTACAGGAAGCAGGATTATCTTTTACTGATGATCAACAGACTGTGAATGAGGAACAAAAGCGTATCTTACTTAATCATTTAAAGAATAGCTCTGTGCGTGATACGCATGTTGCGCCAGAGCGTATTACTTTAAGGCGTAAAAGTACGTCTCAAGTTACTGTTGGCCACGATACTCATAGTGGTAAAACAGTTCATGTCGAAGTTCGTAAGAAAAAGGTTTTTGTTAAACGAAGTACGCTCGTTGAGCAACCGGAAACTGAAGAGCCAATTGAAATAGCGGTCACTGACGAATCAGTCCCTAGCGAAGCAATTGTAGAGACATCTATTGTTGAATCAACTCCTGAAGTTGTGCAGGCGGAACCAGAAGCTCAAGAGGAAAGCCAAGCCGAAGCTGCTGTGGTTGAAGAAGCACCACAAGTTGCTGAAGAGCCTGCGCCTGTATTTAGTGATGAATTAAATGCTCCTTCTGCGCTGGAAGAAATTGCAGAAGTTGCAATAAAAGAAGAAACCAAGGCTGACAAGCCTGTTAAAAAGAAACATTCTGAACCTACAAGCACTGATTCTGAATCATCTGATTACAAGAAAGGTAAGAAAAAGCAAAAATATCAAACATCTTATGAGCGTGCTAGTGATGACGAAGACGATTCGCATCGACGTGCTAGTGGACGTAGTAAATTTAAAAAGCGTAAAGGTTCTGAAAAATCAGATAAATACCGTGAAGCAGAAGAAACCTTAACACATGGTTTTGCATTACCAACAGCACCAGTTATCCGTGAAGTATTACTTCCTGAGACAATTACTGTTGCCGAGTTGGCAAAACGTATGTCAGTTAAAGCTGCGGAAGTGATTAAGATCATGATGTCTTTAGGAGCTATGGCAACCATCAACCAAGTTATTGACCAAGAAACGGCGGTAATCGTGGTTGAAGAAATGGGTCATAAGCCACGCGTAATTAATGAGGACGCGATTGAAGTCGGTCTTGGTGAAGCCATCTCTAAGGGTAGCAATACGGAAAGTCGTGCGCCTGTCGTAACTATTATGGGTCACGTTGACCATGGTAAAACGTCACTACTTGACTACATTCGTCGTACTAAAGTTGCTTCTGGCGAAGCCGGTGGTATTACTCAGCATATTGGTGCATATCACGTAAGTACTCCCAAAGGGGACATTACTTTCTTAGATACCCCAGGTCACGCGGCATTTACTGCAATGCGTGCACGTGGTGCCCAAGTTACTGACATCGTTATTTTGATTGTTGCTGCAGATGATGGCGTTAAGCCACAAACGATTGAGGCAATTCAGCATGCTAAGGCTGCGAAAGTGCCGATTATTGTTGCAGTTAACAAAATTGATAAACAAGGTGCTGATCCAGATCGCGTTATGAATGAATTATCCGTTCATGAAGTAATCCCGGAAGCCTGGGGTGGCGATACCATGTTTATTAATATCTCTGCTAAAGCAGGTACAGGTATAGATGAGCTACTTGATGCGATTCTGTTGCAATCAGAAGTATTAGAATTAACTGCATTGACTGATGGTGCCGCTAAAGGTGTGGTCATTGAATCACGCTTAGATAAGGGACGTGGTCCAGTAGCTACCGTATTAGTTCAAAGTGGAACTTTACACAAGGGTGATATTATTCTTGCTGGTTTCCAATATGGCCGTGTACGTGCATTAGTAGGTGATAATGGCGATATGGTTAATAGTGCTGGTCCTTCAATTCCAGTAGAGGTACTAGGTTTATCAGCGATTCCTCACGCAGGGGATGAGGCTGTAGTGGTTCCAGATGAGAAGAAAGCTCGTGAAGTGGCTTTATTCCGCCAAGGTAAGTTCCGTGATGTGAAATTGGCACGGCGTCAAAAGTCTACTTTAGAAGGCATCATGGAAAACATGACAGCTGCCGAGTCTAAAGTATTAAATATCGTGCTCAAGGCGGATGTACAAGGTTCTGTGGAAGCTATTTCTGATGCCTTGGTTAAATTGTCGAATGATGAAGTTAAAGTGGTTGTCATTTCTAATGGCGTAGGTGGTATTACTGAATCAGATGTGCATTTAGCAATTGCATCAAGTGCCTTATTGATTGGTTTTAACGTCCGTGCTGATGCAACTGCGAAGCGTTTAGCGGAACAAGAGTCTATATCTCTCCACTATTACAGTGTTATTTATGATATTGTGGACCAAATTAAAGGTGCGTTAACAGGAATGTTAGCTCCACAATTCAAAGAAGAGATTATTGGTACTGCCGAAGTACGTGATGTGTTCAAGTCACCAAAAATCGGTGCTATTGCGGGTTGTATGGTTATTGAAGGTGTAATTAAACGTAATAACCCAATTCGTGTACTACGTGCTAACGTCGTGATTTACGAAGGAACTTTAGAGTCCTTAAGACGCTTTAAAGATGACGTATTAGAAGTTCGTCAAGGTTTTGAGTGTGGTATTGGCGTTAAGAACTACAATGACGTGAAACCTGGCGACCTTATTGAAGTATATGAAACTGTTGAAATTAAGCGTGATTTATAATTATGGCTCAAAATTTTAAACGTACAGATCGAGTTGCTGAGATGATTCAGCGAAAATTAGCTCAGATCATTCCTTTAGAGGTAAAAGATCCGCGCTTAAATGGTATCGTGACTATTTCTGCAGTAAAGGTTGCTGCAGATTTAGCGCATGCTAAAGTTTATTTTACTGTGCTGAATAATGACAAAAAGCAAGTTGAAACTATTCTCAACGCAGCCGCAAGTTACCTGCGCAGCGCTTTGGCACGTAGTATTACATTACGCACGGTACCTCAGTTACATTTTGTTTATGATGAATCAATTGAATATGGACAGCGCCTAAGCCGTCTAATTGACGAAGCAAACCCTCCTTCCACTGATGATAATGAAGAAAACTGAGTTGACTCCAGTAATCAATGGAATTTTATTACTTAATAAATCAGGAGGTATGTCTTCCAATAAAGCCTTGCAAAAGGCTAAGCATTTATTGGGGGCTAAAAAAGCGGGGCATACCGGAAGCTTAGATCCTTTAGCTACTGGCATGTTGCCATTATGCTTCGGTGAGGCAACCAAGGTTTGTCAATTTCTGCTTGATGCAGATAAGTGCTATGAAACAACGGCAATGCTCGGAATTAAAACCGATACGTCTGATTCAACAGGACGAGTTATCGCATATGCAGAAATGTGTAGTGTGTCGCAAGCACAGCTTACGAATGTATTAGCGCAATATAGAGGACATATAAAACAGACTCCCTCTATGTATTCAGCCTTAAAACATCAGGGTAAGCCTTTATACCGTTTAGCTCGAGAAGGAATAGAAGTTGAGCGCAAACAGCGTGAAATTTTTATCAGTCATTTGCAATTGGATGCATTTGACGGAGCCCAGTTTTCCTTGACTGTTAACTGCAGCAAGGGAACCTATATTCGTAATTTAGTTGAAGATATAGGTGATGCATTAGGGGTTGGTGCTCATGTAACACGTTTGCATCGCCTTTATACATCTGGTCTCAATGAGATGCCGATGTATACTTTAGAGGAGTTGGAGCAGATGTCCTTGGACGAGCGAAAAGCTTGTCTTATTCCTCTAGATAAAGCAGTAGACTATTTAAAGCAGGTAATGCTTTCAGAAAATGAAATTTTAGCCATCCGACAAGGTCGGATAGTTAGTAAGCAATTAGATGTAGATGGTGTAAATTGTGTTCGTCTTTATGATGAGCAATCACAATTTATTGGTTTAGGTGAGTTAAATGCTGAAGGTGAGTTGAGAGCGAAAAGACTGTTGGCTTTTTAGTTTGATTGTAAAAATTCGTACCTAAGTATGATTTTTTTTGCACAAAATAATTTACAACACTTGTTTCGTTTGGTATGCCTTGGTAGAATGTTCGCCTTTGAATGAATATTTAGTAGTTCCAGGAGTGTATAATGTCGCTAAACAGCGCGGATAAAGCAGCAATCGTTAATGAATTCAAGCGTGCCGATAAAGATACAGGTTCGCCAGAAGTTCAAGTTTCTTTAATTACAAGTCGTATTAAGTATTTGACTGAGCACTTTAAAGAACATAAAAAAGATTTTCATTCTCGTCGTGGGTTACAAGCATTAGTAAACAAACGTCGTAAGCTATTGAAGTATCTGAAGAGTAACGATCAAGGTCGTTATCTAACATTGATTCAAAAATTAGAGTTAAGAGATTCTTATTGATTATTGAATCGAAACACCTTAGTAGAGGTGTGTTTAACCAGAACAGTTAGTAATTAAAGGCGCACACTTCTGCGCCTTTTTTTCGTTATAATAATTAAAGAGGAATATACCGTGGCTAAAATTAGAAAAGAGATGGCATTTGGTGACCATACCCTAGTTCTTGAAACCGGTGAAATTGCACGACAAGCTGATGGTGCTGTATTAGTTAGTATGAATGGGACTCAAGTTTTAGTTACTGCAGTTGGTAAAAAAGATGGCGGCGAAGGAAATGGATTTTTTCCTCTTACAGTAAATTATCAAGAAAAATTCTATGCTGTAGGAAAGATTCCTGGTGGCTTTAATAAGCGTGAAGGCAGACCAAGTGACAATGAAACTTTAATTTCTCGCTTAATTGATAGGCCAATTCGTCCATTATTCCCAGATGCATTTACCAATGAAGTACAAATAATTGCGACAGTTCTCTCTTTAAACCCTGAAGTTTCCTCTGATATTCTTGCGATGATTGGTGCTTCAGCTGCGTTGGCTATTTCAGGTGTTCCTTTTAATGGTCCAATTGGTGCTGCACGTGTTGGTTATAAAGAAGGGGTTTACCTATTAAATCCAAGCCGCAAAGCTTTAGAAGAATCTCAATTAGATTTAGTCGTTGCTGGAACTAAAGATGCTATTTTGATGGTCGAGTCTGAAGCCAAAGAATTGAGTGAAGACGTCATGCGTGGTGCGATTATGTTTGGCCATGAAATGATGAAAGGCGTAATTAAAATGATTGAAGAGCTAGCTCAAGAAGCTGGCAAAGCACGTTGGGATTGGACTGCTCCAGAAGTAGATGCTAACTTACTCGCTCGTGTTTCTGATATCGCGAAAAACGAGGTTGAGGCTGCTTACCTGATTAAAGACAAACAAGCTCGTTATGCACGTTTAGATGAGCTAAAGCAACAAACCATCAAGGCATTATTAGCTGAAAACGAAGAGTTAAGTGCTGATGTGATTGGAAACATGTTTGGTGATTTAGAACGTGCTACAGTACGTAATCGTATTCTCGATGGTGAACCACGTATTGATGGTCGCGACCAAAAGACGGTACGTCCTATTGCCATTCGCACCAAATTCTTGGATAGAACTCATGGTTCAGCGTTATTTACGCGCGGAGAAACCCAGGCGATTGTGGTTGCTACTTTAGGTAATGAGCGTGATGCACAAATGCTTGATGGTATTAATATCGAGTCTAAAGATCGCTTTATGTTGCACTATAACTTCCCTCCATACTCTGTTGGTGAAACAGGTATGGTTGGTAGTCCAAAGCGTCGCGAAATTGGACATGGTCGTTTAGCAAAACGTGCTTTAATCGCCGTGTTACCTGCAGCAAATGAATTCCCTTACGTTTTACGTGTGGTTTCTGAAATTACAGAGTCTAACGGTTCAAGTTCAATGGCTACTGTCTGCGGAACCAGTCTAGCGTTGATGGATGCGGGTGTTCCTTTAAAAGCTCCAGTTGCTGGTGTTGCGATGGGCTTAATTAAGGAAGGCGATCGTTTTGCCGTATTAACCGACATTTTAGGTGATGAAGATCATTTAGGAGACATGGATTTCAAGGTTGCTGGTACAGAACAAGGTATTACTGCATTACAAATGGATATCAAAATTACAGGTATCACCAATGAAATTATGGAACAAGCGCTTGAGCAAGCTTTAGCTGGTCGTATCCATATTTTAGGCGTGATGAATAATGCTTTAGCAGAACATCGTGAAGAGTTATCTCAACATGCTCCACGAATCACTACCATGAAAGTTGCGGAAGATAAAATTCGCACCATTATTGGTAAAGGTGGCGCGACAATCAAAGGCTTAATTGATAGCACTGGTGTTTCTATTGACATCGATGACACTGGCTTAGTGCAATTATTCTCTCCTGACATGCTGGCTTTAGAAGAAGCTGAAAAGCAAATTAAAGCATTAATTGCTGAGATTGAAGTTGGTGAAACTTATCACGGTAAAGTAAGCAAGATTGTTGATTTTGGTGCCTTCATTAATCTGTTACCTGGTAAAGATGGTTTATTACACATTTCACAAATTTGCGCTGATAGAGCCCAAAAAGTTGAAGACGTTCTGCAAGAAGGTCAAGAAATCTCTGTGTTCGTTGCTGGTATTGATAAGCAAGGTCGAGTCAAGTTGGAGTGGAAAGACAAGCCTCAAGCTCCTGAAGCAGCTGCTGCTCCTGCTGCCGCAGAAGAAAATACTGAAGTTGCTAATCTTGGTGCTGATGTGTCTGAAGAAGAATAATATTCTTTTTTACATCGAACAATTCGAAACCCGTATTGACGAATGCTCAATCCGGGTTTTTTTATAGCTAAAATATAATAAAGATTGGCGAGATACGAAACTTAAGATATGACAGTACTTGAAAACACAGAAATCGAATTTCGTGGCTTTTGACAAGATTCTATGGAGCCCGCGGGCAAGCCGCGGGAATTCAAGATGGAGTATTCTAAAACCAGGTTAAATTGATGCTATTAAGGGTTCAGCTAATTAGTGAGTAAGAATTAAGATTTTAGTTCGATTTATGAATCAGTCTTAAAAACTCCGCACGACTGGTCGCACTAGTGCGCATCTCCCCGAGCATCACTGAAGTGCTCATTACGGAATTTTGCTTTTCTACTCCACGCATCATCATGCACAAATGTTTTGCCTCAACAACAACAGCAACTCCTCGTGCTCCAGTAATTGATTCAATGCAATGGGCAATTTCTGACGTTAGACGTTCTTGAATTTGCAGACGGCGAGCAAAAAAATCAACGACTCGTGCAATTTTCGATAGACCAATTACTTTTCCATTGGGAATATAACCGACATGGCACTTTCCTAAAAATGGCAACAGGTGATGTTCACACATCGAATACATCTCAACATCTTTAACAATAACCATTTCGCTCATTTCTGAGTCAAAGAGCGCGCCATTAATGATCTCATCAAGATCTTCATGGTAACCTTTAGTTAAATAACGCATTGCATTTGCAGCACGTTCTGGCGTATCTACCAATCCCTCGCGAGTTATATCCTCTCCTAGTTCCGTTAGTAGCTGTTCATAAAGTTCTTTCATAATAAAAATTCCTAACCTGGAGGCCAAGTCATGCAACGGCCACCTAGTAAATGTAAATGAATATGGTAAACCGTCTGACCGCCATGGGGATTAACATTAAAAACTAATCGATAACCTGAATCACTGAATCCTTCAGCTTGAGCAAGTTGCTTTGCTCTTAAAATCATTTTTCCCAATAGGGCTTGGTTTTCATCAGTAGCATCATTAATTGTCGCAATATGCTGCTTCGGTATAATTAACACATGGGTTGGTGCTTGTGGGTGCAGATCGCGAAAAGCCATCAGCTCATCATCTTCAAAAACTACTGTAGCAGGAATTGCACCTCCGGCAATTTTGCAAAACAGGCAATCCATAAGCAATCCTAATAATTAATTGAAAGCGCTATTATACATTTCTCACGTATATTCTGACAGCTTCTCTTTGCCTTTTGATGCGATTTTTCGCATAATAGCCGTCTTTATTTCGATAGCAATTTTGTATTTCTAAGCCATACTCATAGAAATCGATGGCGAGTAACTATATTAATTCCAATAGGGGACATAAATGGGTTTAAAGAAAGTTAGCAGTGGGCGTGATATCCCAAATGAAATTAACGTGATTATTGAAATTCCCATGAACAGTGGACCAGTAAAATATGAGGTTAATAAAGACTCTGGCGTATTATTTGTTGACCGCTTTTTATCAACGCCAATGTTTTATCCTGCTAACTATGGCTATATTCCTAACACCCTGTCTGAAGATGGTGATCCAGTAGATGTATTAGTTATTACCCCAGTTCCTTTAATTAACGGTTCTGTTATTCCTTGCCGGGTTGTTGGGGTACTAAAAATGACTGATGAATCTGGTGTTGATGCGAAGTTGTTAGCGGTTCCAATTAACAAGCTAACGAAAATCTATGAATCAGTAGAATCATATAAAGACTTGCCTGAATATTTATTAAATTCAATAAAGCACTTTTTCGAACATTACAAAGATTTAGAAGCAGGTAAATGGGTGAAAGTTGATGGTTGGGAAGGCCCAGAGGCTGCTTTGGCTGAAATTGTTGCTAGCATTGACCGTTTTGAAGGTTAACTCTCATTCGTAGCCCATATTACGCTATGCTAATACGGGCTACAGCTGCTCCGAGCTACGAATAAATCATACAGCACTCATCTCGCTTTCTTTGGCTCCATATGATACCTTATTTTCTCGCATGCAAAGCTTAAAGGATATTTGGTGGCCCTCCATCTTTCTACACTGTTTGCCATAGTAGTATTTTTAATTGTTCTAGCTGCTTTTTTTTCTGCCACAGAAATTGGCATGATGTCTTTGAATCGTTACAAATTGAAACATCTGGTCAAAAAGAATGACGTCCAGGCAATACGGGTTAATAAAATTCTAGCACGCCCTGATTTGCTACTGAGCGTGGTTTTAATTGGAAATACGGTAGCCAATATTGTTGCTTCAATGATCGCGACATTAATTGGTCAGCGTTTATACGGTGATTTAGGGGTTGCAATTGCCACCGTACTTTTAACCTTAATCATTATGGTCTTTGCGGAAATGATTCCCAAGACTTTTGCCGCTATTTATCCTCAGCAAGTTGCGTTTGCGACCTCCTTACCACTAAAGATACTGCAAAAGCTTTTTTCTCCATTGGTATGGACCTGTAGCTTTATGTCGAACAGCATTTTACGCTTATTTCATGTTTCCATTGATCGTGCGCAAAAGGAAGCGTTAACCGGAGAAGAATTGCGCTCGGTGGTACATGAGGCTGGTGGTTTATTACCTGTTGAGCATAAAAGTATGCTGATCAGTTTGTTAGATTTGGAAACGGCGACCGTTGAAGATATCATGATTCCCAAAGCTGAAATTGTAGGAATTGATTTGTCTCAATCCTGGACACAATTATTAGAACAATTAGAAACAGCACAACATACACGCCTCCCTTTATATCGCGATACTATTGATAATTTAGAAGGTATGATCCATGTGCGCGATGTTTTAAATTTGGCTTTGGAAGACAAATTAAATTTAAATAGTTTATTGAGTACTGCGGATACACCTTATTTTATTCCTGAAGCCACGCCACTTAATGTCCAGATTCTCAATTTTAGAAAAGTGAAAAGACGAAGTTCATTTGTGGTCGATGAATATGGAAATATTTTAGGTCTAGTAACCATGGAAGATATTCTTGAAGAAATCGTGGGTGAATTTACCACGGACATTGCTGCATTAAGTCGCGATATTATGCCGCAAAGTGACAACTCTGTAATTATTGATGCCAGCTTAACCCTGCGCCATTTAAATCGGTTAATGGGGTGGCAACTGCCAATGATTGGCCCTAAAACGTTAAGTGGTCTAATTGTTGAGCATCTAGGTTATATTCCCCCGGCAGATTCATGTTTAACCATCGATAACTATCGTATTGAAATCTTAAAGGTTAGTGATAACACCATTAAAAGTGTCAAAATGTTTAAACTTAGTAAGAAGCGAAAATAAATCAAAGTTTTTGCCTTTGGAATTCGTATCATTATGTAACCTGGTTACTTACAACCAGGTTTTCCTTAAATGGCAAGTAAATGAGATTGTGGAGACTATTTATCACTATGTTCTTTAATAATGCGAACCTCCGCAGTAAACATATAACCACCATTACGAATTGTTTTAATTAAGATGGGTTTTTTAGCATCAATTTCGATTTTTTGTCTTAAACGGCTTATCTGTACATCAATCCGTCGATCAAAGGGATTCAAATCACTATTTTTAGTCGTTAGTAATAACTGTTCTCGATCTAACACTTGCAGTGGCTGCTGTACAAACGTAAGCAGCAAATCGTATTCTCCTGCACTTAGGGTAAGCTCCTGATTGTTTTCTATATTAAAAATGCGGCGCGCCGCTGGATCTAAGCGCCAATTACCAAAGGTGAGTAGTTCTTTATCCGACTCTGATTGTTGCTGAATTCGAGATACGCGCCTACTAATTGCACTAACACGGGCATGTAGTTCTCTAGGATAAATGGGTTTAATGATAAAATCATCAGCTCCGGCTTCTAGCACTTTGATACAGGCATCTTCATCAGCGTGATCATGAATAACTAATAATGGCACAGGGTAGTTTGTGTAAAATTGATGTACCATTGATAATTCATTTTTTAAAATAGACCAGTGAATTAAAATAGCAACCGGTATTCCTTGCTCAATAGGAATTGAGTGCAAATTTTGTTGTTCTACTATTGCGATATTGAATTGAGCAAAGTACCTTTTAATCTCTTCACTTACAGGGCTCTGATCAATAAACAGCAAATAGCTGGATTTAGGCATTTATTTCTTCCCGGATTTTATACGACAATCAAACAGATTTTGGCAAGATTACTGTCGACTTGCAATTATTTTCGATGCTATTGTAAGTATAAGAAAGCGAGATTCAGCAAGGAGGCTGTTTGAGGAGGCTGGATGACTCAAAAATTGAACTGGGAAATTACGGACGCAGATCGGTGCAAAGCACAGGTTAAATACGAGTTAAGTCATTTAAAATGTCGTTTACGTTCTTATCTTAATCATCCAAAGCATTTAACTTGCTATGCGGATAACATTATTGATTTGTGTCGTTCTATTGCAAAAAACTATTTAGATTATTTACGTTTGTTTCAGGATGATTTGGTTTTTAATTCTGAACAGTTATCTACGTTGCCTTGCCGTTTGGAGCATTTTGAGTCTATTTTTAATTTGGAGCAAAGATTAGCTCAAAGCAATTCTTTGGAAGTAAGGAGGGAATTAATACTGCAAATAGTTGCTCTTTACCAACAGGTAGTATCCGTTCAATCCTTGCACTATTTACAACAGATGGCTGAATACGCAACGCGACTCAAGCGATTATTTGCTAAACGACAACTGGATCGATGGTTAGGGGGCATTGCTAATTTTTGGAGTCATCATGAGGCAACAACTCTTGAATTGGCAATGTGGTTTCATGAGTGGAGTAGGGCAGAACAAAAGGAGGCCTTAGACTTTTTTGCACAAGAACATTTTGTTGATTTAGTAAATGCTATTTTTTTCTATAAGTTATTCCCAGACAAATTGTTTCCCTATACGGTGCATCCTGAAAAACTAATCTCTGTTCGTGCTCGTTTGTCGGTATTACATTATGCAATTGAGTTAATTCAGCAGCAACTCCATAGTGCTGCGTTACAAAATGGTTTAATCCCAGAGGTTGATTATTTATTACATGGCAATGAATTACCTCAGGGAATCATGATTGAGGTAAACGATAGCTTTAAATCAATGATATGGGCTGCAGTGAAACAATTGCGCATAACTATTTCCCCACAATATCAACAGCAGCTCACGGTAGAGCTATTACGTGATTTAGGCAGAGCGTATAAGTTTTGGTTTAACCCAAATCGCTTAATTGATACGGTAATGGTTTTACGACAAACTCTTTTTTCTGAAACACATGAAGTAGACGTTTTCCAAACGGAGATGGTGCTTTTATTCGCCCAACTTTCTACGACCGAATGCTTGGATCTCTATGGTTATTTTGCGAACAATGATACACGCCATTTACTACATACCTTTTTTATCTTAGTTCAAGGAGCGTTTTTTGATTGGTTACCCCAGCTTCGTGAAGAAGAGAGTAGAGTGCTTCAAGACGTGTTTGATACGTTGCTGGCTGTGATGCAAGCATTACGCGACGAACTAAAAAACCGGCATGTGCTCACCGAGGCATATCACTATAAATTAGCGAAGCCTTATCCCCAAATTGGTCATCGTAATCGTGAGGCGATATTGCGAGTCATCGCCATCTATTCCTGTAAAACACCAATAAACCATGATTCGCTAGAACATTTATTTCGCTTTGTAGAAGAGGATTAAAGATGGTTGTCTGGACCTAGAATAATTCACAGCACTCATCGCGTTGTGGGTTGCATTCTGCCCACATTTAAAAGTAGCGCTGGGCTAACAACCAGAGGGTCTTAGCGCAGCGAACTCCTTAGGTAAGCTATGCGTTTAGGCAAGGTTTCCCCCACTTACGGCTTTCCTTTTATGAGCTTCATGGCAAACGTATAAACAATTTTCATGACGAATGCCCCTAGTTTTCGTTGTCTTCCTGATTGCGTTAACGGGATGCCAATCTTGCGAGAAATTTTTGCTTTAAGCGCGGAAATACCAAAAAATCGTTTCCATGAAAATCCACCACGATTCATAAACTTATTACTCCTATTATTTTAATTATAAATATCCGTTTCCGGTGCATATCAATTTGTCATTGTGAGTACAGTGAAACAACCCAGAACAGAATTCTAATTAAGTATCGTTCTGGCTTGTTTTACCGTGTTTTTATTGAGAGGGGTTATCCTAGATAAAACTATTTAACATCATTCTCATGTAATGCAGGATCTGATGAAGGGCTATTGAGATGCCAATTATAAACATAACTGTCTATAGTATTAGTATGTTTTAATTGGCTTTGCAACGGCTCTTTGGCAAATTGTAATAAATGGGTAATCACGTCTTGTTTGGTTCCGCCGAAATCTTCTTCATACCAATCGTAGAGCTTTGAAATAATCAGCCGTCCTTCAATAACGCTAACCCCTCTTAATGAGTTTACATAAGTAAGAGCAGCTTTATTTAATTGTTCTTCCAAATTGTATCCATGATAAGCGGTTTTACTTAGATTAGGCGCGCCAATACTGGCATTATTCAATGCATAATGAGTTCGGGCATCATTCCAAATAGGACGTATAATACGGTTATTAATATCATCCAGAGAAAGTGTTGTCTTTTTTATCGTAATTAAATTGGCTCCCCAAGGGCCAACGCTAAATAGGCCAGGAGAAATATTAACCTCTTGAATCGTCGAAATTGGATAATAATTAGCAATAGTTTGCACTGTAAGTGCATTATAGACATTAATCCAATAGGCTAATTGTTCTGCTCGATTGTAGTTATCGATATTAATTTGGGCCATATCCCGTAGATAATCTTTTAGCAAATTCAGGTCTGTCTGCGAAAAATGCGCATAATCAACCAAATTAATATTTTCCGGGCTAGTAATTATTCGACGATTTAAAAAATCTTGCCACAGTTGATGAGAAATAATTTCTTTAGATAAGGGATTATTTACCTCCCATTGTGGCCATAAGCTTTTATAAAAAGAAGCATGAGTTAGTCCTGTAAAGAGTAATAATAGCAGGACAAAAAATTGATTACGTACTATGGTTTTAAACATTAATTAGTGCTCTATTGCGAAGAGCATTTCCAATGGTATTGCCATCTAAAAACTCTAATTCCCCCCCTGACGGTATGCCATGGGCTAATTGAGTAATATGGACTGGCTGTTCTCGTAGGAGTTGATGAATAAAATGAATAGTAGTTTGTCCTTCTACACTAGGGCTTAAAGCCAGGATTACTTCTTTAATTCCTTCCTCAAGAATCAGATTCTTAAGTTTCGGTAATCCAATATCATCTGGACCTAATCCATCGAGAGGAGATATTTTACCCATAAGGACAAAATACTTACCTTGGAATGAATTGCTCTGTTCAATTGCTGATACATCAGCTGGGCTTTCTACAACACAAAGTAAAGAGGAATCCCTATTGGGATTTTGACACAATGTGCAAAGACTTTGTTCTGTGTAATTCATACAGCGCTGGCAATGCTTGATTTGAGACATTGCCTGCTCTAAACAAGAGGCGAGGTGTAAACCTCGCTGTCTTTGATGTTGAAGCAAGTGAAACACCATGCGCTGTGCTGATTTTGGTCCTACCCCGGGAAGACAACGTAGTGCTTCGACCAGGCGGTTTAACATATCCATTATTAGGATTATTCCTTGTCGTCACCCATTAAATCAGTTGGAATATTTAACCCAGCAGTTAATGGGCTGATTTTTTCTTTAGATGCTTTTTCAATTTTACGTACCGCATCGTTAATCGCTGCAGCAACTAAGTCTTCTAGCATTTCTGGATCTTCTTCCAACATCGTTGGCTTGATTTTAACTGCAACGGCATCATGACGACCATTCATCTGAATTGTAACCATACCACCACCAGCTTCGCCAGTAACGACCAATTGGCTTAATTGTTGTTGCGCTTCTTGCATACGTTGTTGCATTTTTTGCGCTTCTTTCATCAGGTTACTAAGATTTTGATTCATATCCATTATTTAAAGCCTCTTTGTTTAGGGTTGGTAAGAGTCTCAAGCTAGTTAACTACAACCTTAGCATGAGAAGTTTAAACCTATTATATTATAAGTCATCTTTTAGTGGCACAATAGAATTTTTGACCAATTCTGCTGAAAAATCTTGCTGCAGCTGTTGGAACATCGGGTCGTTTTGCAATGCAAGCTCAGCGTTTTGCTGTTTTTGTTGTGTTGCCTGTTC